>JAQBPP010000306.1 GCA_028287455.1 Bacilli bacterium
GATTTAGTCACCAAGGGTCAAGTGCCTGATATTATTGAAGGGGGATCGCATGATGACCCAAAAAACAGTTGGGCTCCTTTAGGCGTTGCGTTTGACCTGACGCCGCTCATCCAGAAAAACAAAATTGATCTGACCAAATTCGATGCTGCGTATCTGCAGAATGTACGCCGCGGATCAGTGGATGGCCAACTGGATTCACTTCCGTATTACCTTTATGAAAATGTTCTTTATTATAATAAAACGATATTTGATAAATTCGGAGTGACATATCCAACAGATGGAATGACGTGGCCGCAGGTCTATGAGTTAACGAAAAAGGTCACTCAGAAAGATGCGAATGTGCAGTACCGCGGTCTGGAGCCGGATGACTTCGCACGAATTGCGCGTCAATTTCCGCTGCTTTATCTCGATCCTAAAACTGATAAAGCCACTCTTACAAATGATAAGTGGGTCAATTTGATGACGTTTTTAAAGGACGTATATTCGATTCCTGGAAACCTCCCTACTGATACCAGTAAGGTTGGCAGCGGGACAACACCGTTTGAAAAGGACCAAAATGTAGCGATGTGGCCGTTCGGTACTGATCATTGGGATCAGTTCGATTCAGCTGTCAGCAACGGTCTGAACTGGGATATGGTTTCGTATCCTACCTGGCCGGATGCGCCGGGCCTTGGACCGTCGGCCCGCGGGGAAGTATTGGGGATTAGTCCAACCAGCTCACATAAGGATCAGGCATTCAAGGTGATTTCTTATATAGCCTCAGAAGAGGCGCAAACTCATCTGTCGAGAATGGGCATAGCACCAGCTATTGCGAGCAAAGCCGCTCAATCCGCATACGGGGCTGACGTGCCGCTTTTGAAAGGTAAACATACCCAGGCGTTGTTCTACGAAAAACTGGCTGTTGTGCCTCAAGACATTAGCCCGTTTGATTCAATTGGCTATGGTTCGTTCCACAATGAAGTGATAAACATTGCCACGGGCAAAAAGGATGTGAACACTGCATTGCGCGATGCTGCCGATGCGCTGGACAAAAAAGTGCTCACTGCTAAACAGCAGCAGTAATTGCACGTTTGGTGCCAGAGCCTTCCTTAGTGAAGGTTTTTTGGCGTACTCACCTGCGCAATTACAAGGAAATAGGAGAAATAATAAGAATGAAAGTGACACTGTGTAATTAATGACAGTAATTCGCCGGGTTGTGTGATTTTTTGCAGAAAAAGAGACGTCGCTTTTTTAATAGAGAATGATTATGATAAACCCAACAATTGAATCAATGCTAAATCTTGGGAAACCAAGAGCGGAGGAACCAACGAGATCTGGGGTTAATCTTACGAGTGGCGTAAGAGGGATGAAGACGGCTTCCTTGCCATCCTACCCGTCAGCTAACTTCGTCAGCATAAGCAAGGAAGGTCCACAAGACCTCCTACCTACTGATTCCGGGGGTTTTTATTATGCCCACGAATTTGTTGTTAGGAGCCATAAGTCAGGTAGACCGATTTGAAGTGCGCAAATGTGCAGCGAAAACATGGAGCTAGGCTTCTTTCGTATATTTTTCCAGTTTGGAAGTAATATACGTTCAAAGAGTGCTTAAGTCGTGGCTGTTGCAAATGTACTCGCATCGGTATTTTTATTGCCATTTTTTCAATAACGGGTTTAAGCTGGAGGTTTACTCAATGTCTTTAATGGTCTCATGGCTGCATCCGATGCTGGATGTAATGGCGGTCGTCGCTATTTTATATGCGGGTTTTAACTTTCAGACTGTGAAGCGAGTCTTGATCGGGGAGCCGATGCGCACCAGAGAACTGCATGCGTCGCACAATCGACTTGCCTGGTATATCGCGCTGCCGATCCTCGCGGCCGATCTTTATTCATCCGTGGCGTATGGCCCGGAAGCAGGCATGACAGAGCTGGTCGCTTTAGGACCCTCTGCCAAATGGTTAATACTGCCGATTACAGCTGCCACTGTGATCTTACTTGCTATGTTAATCGTATCTTACATCATGGGCGTCATGGCCTACCCGAATGGGGGTGGCGCGTATGCCATTGCCAAAGATAATTTTAAGAATTCATTCTTGGCACTTGTTGCGGGGAGTTCACTACTGATAGATTATATCCTGACAGTCGCTGTGTCGATCTCATCTGGAGTTCAGAACATGGCCTCCGCTTATCCAATACTGGCTCCTTATCAAACTACATTGGCATTACTCTGTGTATTCATCATACTGGTTGTGAATTTGCGCGGCGTGTCCGAATCAGCTAAAGTATTTTCCTACCCCACGGTTTTATTTATGGTCTGTATGATTCTATTGATTTTTACAGGTTTTGCAAATGAACTGCGGCACGGGTTTGTACAGCCGAGTACGCCTCCATTTGGCACAGTCCCACAGGGCATCACTACGATGCTCATTTTACGTGCTTTTAGCTCAGCTTGTTCCGCGCTGACAGGTATTGAAACGATTTCCAACTCAGTGCCTATTTTGCGGGATCCACAGCAAAAAGGCGCCATCAAAGCCTATATAGCGTTAGGATTGATTACTGCTTTCACACTGTTGGGTTTTGCTTATCACCTATATGTCAGAGGACTACCGGTGGTCCCAAACAATACGCTGCTTTCTCAGTTAACGCAGGCGTACTTTGGCCATGGCGTGATTTATCAAGTGATCATATGGTCAACTTTACTTGTGCTGATTATGGCCGCAAACTCGACATTTACCGGATTCCCGCAGCTTGCGGCACTAGTTGCTGGCGATGGGTTTTTGCCGCGTGCGCTGACGCTGCGCGGAGATCGTTTAGGCTATTCCAATGGAATGATCGTTTTGGCTGCATTATCAGCGCTGCTGATTGAGGCGTTCAACGCCAATACAAATGCATTAATTCCGCTGTACGCAATAGGGGTATTTATTGCATTTACAGTAGCACAAGTCGGCTTAACCAGGCGCTGGTTTCGTGTGCGGGGACCGAAATGGACGGTCAAGGCTTCAATTAACACCTTCGGAGCGGTGATTACAGCGTCGGTGGCCGTTATTTTCGCAGTAACCAAGTTTAGTTCCGGGGCATGGGTGGTGCTAATTGTGCTTCCGATTTTGATTCTGACGGCGTGGTCCATACGCAGGCATTACAACCACATTGCGGAAGAATTGCGGATCGACGTGAAAACCATGCGTCCCGAATCGCATCGCGTAGTGACTATAGTATTAGTTTCTGGTATTCACAGAGTGGTTTTAAACACCATTTCGTTTGCGATCAGCATGCACAAGGAAGTAATTGCGGTGTACATTGCGTTTAACGATGAGTCAGCGAAGAAAATGGAGCAGAAATGGGAGGAATGGGGAGAGCCGTGCCGACTGGTGGTGATCCACAGTGAATATCGGACTCTGCTTCAGCCGCTGGCTCGTTTTCTCAAACGTGTCGAAACCAGGGAGGGAGGCAGACCGGATCATATTCATTTGGTGATCGCACAATTTATTCCGAAGAAATGGTGGCATTACGTGCTGCACAATCAGAGTTCGCTGTTGATCCGGGCGTGGCTGATTCGGCACAAAGACGTTGTCATCACTACCGTTCCCTATCATCTGCATAAATAATCTATTTCTGTCAGTTGGTGGAAAAAGCAGTGTTTATTCCTCACGAGTGCTTTGCCTGCAACCAAAGGAGTAAGGAATAAACACTTTTTCCTAGTTACTTGTTCGTTCTTCCAGTTTAACTGGAATCGTCTTGTCCTGATTGGCCCGCTGTATCGTCACTTGGACAGTATCGCCTGTTTTATAGGTAAACAACAGGGATTGCAGGGTGGCCGCATCTTTAACTGGTTTATTGTCGACTTTGGTGATGATGTCCCCTTGCTGCAGTCCTTGCGATTTTGCGCTGGCATCCACTGATGCGATATAGACACCGCCATCCTGCGGCATGACTGACTGGTATTGCGGCGGTAAACTGGAGGCGTCCTGAATCTGTACACCCAGCATCGGCCGCGAGATTTTGCCTTTTGTCATAAGCTGCTGCATAATCGGCAGCGCGTTGTTAATTGGAATCGCAAAGCCAATTCCTTCAATTCCTGTGGACGAGATTTTTGCCGAGTTAATCCCGATCACTTGACCTTCAATGTTGCACAGAGCGCCCCCCGAGTTGCCCGGGTTGATCGCTGCATCTGTTTGTAAATAGGTCTCATTATACTGCTGACCCGTTTGAGCATCCTGAATTGGCATGTCGCGTTTGAGCGCCGAAATCACGCCGGTGGTAACAGTCTGAGCAAAGGCCAGTCCAAGCGGGTTGCCGATTGCGATCGCAGGCTCTCCGATTTGCAATTTATCAGAGTCCCCGAACTGAGCAGGTGTAATATCCTTCACTGAGGTGGGATCTACTTGAATCACAGCCAGGTCAGTGACAGGGTCTGCACCAAGCACTTTGGCTTTGATGTTTTTATCCTGAATGACTACCTCGATATTGGAAGCACCTGCAACCACATGGTTATTGGTGATAATATCCCCGTTTTTGTCAAACAACACGCCCGAACCAATGCCTGCATCGCGCTGTTGTGAAGTCAGGTTGAACGGATCTTGCACAATTTGTTTGTTGACGACAGCTACTACGGCAGGTTTTACTTTGTTTACGGCGGATACGATATCCGTGTTAACTTGATAGGAAACCGACTGCGCTGCGCCGGCAGGTGTAGTTGCTGTTGCAGTTGAAACCTGTTGATTCAATTGCTTCTTAATTAAAGTTGGAATGACGGCTGCGGTTGTGCCTGAGCCCGCTAGAGCAGATACCAAGATGACCGCGACCCATTTTGGCGCTGAACTTGCGCGACGCGGTTTCTGTTCAAACTCGTCATAGAATCCCATATGATATCTCTCCTTTTAAATGTAATCGTGCTAACAAAACTCATTATAGACAGGATTTCTTATAATTTTATTAGAATTTAAGTTAAAGGGAATGATAAAGATTTTCCAGCCAAGTCTAGCGGGCATGTCGCACATTCCATTCACTTCATTCTAGCAGAATTTCATGAATCAATGGGGGACAGGTGAATTCATTGCATATAGCTGCATTACGCTTGGGGCGTTATGCCAGGTTTTTATTAGTTGGAGCAGGCAATGCCGCCGTAGATTTACTGGCCTTGAACATTCTGCTGTTGATTTGGCCATCGCAATCGTGGAGTTTGCTTCTTCTTTATAATACAATCGCGGTATTCTTATCCATTGTGAACAGTTATGTGTGGAACCGTCTGTGGACGTTTGCAGATACTTCGAACGGATCCCTGCGAGAGAAGTGGCTGTTTCTCTTGCAGGCGGTGGTAAATATACTAGTAAACGATTTGATTCTAGTTTGGCTGTCCTCCTATTTTAATTCTCTGAATTTTATGTCACCGTTTGTGCAAAACAATGCCGCTAAAGGAGTTGCCATGTTGGCCTCCTCCTCGATGAGTTATTTCCTGATGCGTTTTCTGATCTTCCGAATAACGCTTAATCATGCTCCAACTGAGGATAGCGAAGCTTCCTCTTCTGATACTCATTGATAGTGAACTAGTTACAAAGATTTAAGATTTTATTTGACGAATTTCGTCGGATTATGCTATGTTTTGTCATGTGTGGATAATATTACCTATCCTATAATTGGAATTTGATAAAGGCAAAGGCTGGGAAACCAGTTGACGCAAAGCTATAGGGGCTAACTTTCACCACGGTGAAACAAGCCAGCCAGTTGCCAAGATTCATTCGGGACTATCGACCTATGAATGTTGGACTCATAGGTCTTTTTTTCGTTTTCAGTTAGGCATGGGGGTGAAACACAGATGTACCAATCGGTTATAAAGTACCTGTTCGAGCAGCTCGACATTCCAGAACTTTTGCTAAAGCATTCCATTCGAGTGGCAATCTATGCCAAGTTACTTGGTGAAGCGATGCAGCTTTGTCCGGACTTTATTGATTCTTTATATTATGGTTCATTGATACATGACATTGGCAAACTGCATATTTCTCCAAAAATTTTGCTCAAACGTGGGAAATTAACTTTCGAGGAGTATGAAGAAATCAAGCGACACCCTTTGATTGGTTACGAAATGATTGAGCCTATCCCTCAGCTCAAAGAATTATTGCCGATTGTACGATCGCATCATGAACGAATAGATGGATCTGGGTATCCGGATCGGTTAAGCGCAGAACAAATTCCTCAGGTTATACGAATCATCTCCATTATGGATGCGTTCGATGCAATGACCAGCGGTCGCAGCTACGGGACTCGCAAATCCATAGAGAATGCTATTCAGGAGTTGATTCTATGCAAAGATACCCAGTTTGATTCGCAACTTGTGGACCTGTTTATTGCAGAAATTATCCCCGGCTTAGAGCTCGATTGCATCTTCAAACAGGTAGAACTAATTGCGCAATCATTCACTATTGAAAGGAGAATTGTAAAATTGGAAAGTTTTAAAGCGGTTTTATTTCAACTGGATCAGCAAGAGTACGCCATATCCATTGATCAAGTGATTTCGATTGAACGACTGCAGACGATTACAGAAATTCCCAAGATGCCCTCACATGTATCAGGCGTAATCAATCTTCGTGGCGTTGTAACCCCTGTTGTAGACATCCGCATGGCCTTGCTTGGCAAAGAAGCGGTTAACTCTGAGACAACCCGCATTATCGTCGTGAATGCAGACGGAAGTGCAATTGGTTTAGTGGTAGATTCGGCAACTGATGTGCTTGATATTCCAGCCGACTCCCTGCAGCAGCCTAAACTGTCGAAAGAGAATGAGGCTTCCTTTTTGCAAGGGATTGCCAAAATAAACGAACGACTGTTGATTATGATCGATATTCAATGTTTATTGGAAGACGTGACGGCATTGGAGCAGCTCAAGGAGTTTATGGAGGCCATGTAAAGCCTGCGGGAAGGTGTCAAACCAATGGACATGAATCAGTATCTGGATATGTTTTTTGAAGAATCGAAAGAACACTTGCAAATCATCAATGAAACGTTAATGGAACTCGAACAGGCCCCGGCAGAATTGGAACTGGTTAACACCGTGTTTCGTTCGGCCCATACGTTAAAGGGAATGTCGGCCACGATGGGCTATGAAAAAATGGCGCACCTGACACACGAGATGGAAAACGCGCTTGATTTAATGCGTACAGCGAAACTACCGGTGACATCAGACGTGATGGATTTGCTGTTTCGTTCGATTGATCAATTGGAATCAATCTTACCGGCCATCGCGGAGACAGGTACAGACCAAGCGGTCGATATTGAGTCCTGTGTAACCGATCTGAAAGCCCTCGTTTCTGGAGGTACCGGGACGCCCGCCCCTGCACAAAGCTCTGCACCCAATCCTGCTTCACTTAACGCATATGAAGTCACAGTAGTCGCGGAGTCACAACGTCTTGGATTCAAGCCTTATGTAGTAACTGTCACGTTGTCAAACACTTGCGTACTGAAGGCGGCACGTGCGTATATGGTTATGCAAGTTTTGGAAGAAGCGGGTGAAGTCATTCGGACCGAACCGGGTACCCAAGAGATCGAGGAAGATAAGTTCGGCAATAGTTTTACAGCCATTGTGCTTACCCAATTATCCGAAATCGAGATCAAGGAACGAGTTTTAAACATCTCTGAAATCGACTCTTGTGCAATTAGCTCCCCGCGTGTTGAAAACGAACAAACGAACTCCGAACCACAAGAGAAAAAAGTTGTATCCGACAAAAAAATCACCAGCAAATCGATCCGGGTTGATATCGAACGGTTGGATATTTTGATGAATCTCTTTAGCGAACTCGTGATCAATCGTACGCGGCTGGAGAAGATCGCTGGGGATATGAGAAACTCCGAGCTTGCGGAGACACTGGCACACATGAATCGACTTAGCAGCGATCTGCAATCGATTGTAATGAAAATCCGAATGATTCAAGTGGACACGGTATTTAACCGTTTCCCACGCATGGTGAGAGATTTGGCGCGCGATCTTGGGAAAAAGGTGGATTTTATCATCAAAGGGGCGGATACAGAACTGGACCGCAACGTGATTGATGAAATTGGGGACCCGATTGTCCACATGATTCGCAACTCGTTGGATCATGCGTTGGAACCCCCTGCAGAACGACTGGCTGCCGGCAAATCGGAGACCGGGAGCCTGGAGCTTACAGCCTATCACTCAGGCAATCATGTATTTATTGAAGTAACAGATGATGGACGGGGCATTGATCGAGATAAGGTTGTGCAGCGAGCCATCGAGCGAAACCTGATCCACAGGCATCAAGCGGATTCGATGTCAGACGACTCTGTGTTTGACTTGTTGTTCCACTCCGGATTCAGTACTGCGGAAAAAGTATCCGATTTATCTGGTCGCGGAGTAGGTCTTGATGTCGTGAAAAGCAAAATTGAATCGCTGGGCGGCAAGGTAGTAGTGAAATCTACGTTTAAACAAGGCACGAAGTTTATTATCCAATTGCCGCTTACCCTGACGATCATGCAGGCGTTATTAGTCACTGCAGGAGATGAACAGTATGCGATCCCACTGAATTCAATCATTGAAACCAATTTGCTGCAGTCTTCAGACATCAAGCAGGTTCAGCAACAAGACGTGATGGATTTTCGAGGCAATGTAATCCCTTTGTTGTATTTAAAACAGATCTTCGAAATTCCTCAGACTCAACCATTTGATAACTGCCATGTGGTGGTGATCAGAAAAGGCAATCGCATGGCAGCACTAGTGGTGGATTCCTTTATCGGGCAGCAGGAAATTGTACTGAAATCGCTTGGGGAATTCCTCGCCGGTGACGTATTTGCGATTTCAGGCGCGACCATCCTGGGCGATGGACAAGTATCCTTAATCATCGATTGTAATGCACTCATCGCTTAGTGAGTTATGGAGGTAGTTCATAATGGCAAGTCAAATAAACAGTGCTGCGATTACCGATGTTTTAAACGGGTTGATGGATTCCATTGCAAGTGTTGTCCCCATCCCGAGTATTCCAGGAAAACCGTCTTTAATTTCTGAGCCCATTTTTCAGCCGGAAATGGGCGTCTTAATCGGGGTAACAGGTGACATTCACGGGCGATTTATTTTAGAGGCTTCTATTAAAACATTTGGTGCCATTGGACAAGCCATGTTTGGAATGGCTTTAGAAGGGGAAATGTTGGAGAGCTTCACAGGAGAGCTTGGAAATATGATCGGCGGAAACATGGTGACAAACGTGGCCGGACGAGGTACGAAGCTGGATATTACACCTCCCACTGTAATTGTAGGCAACTCGAAGCTGTCAAGTTCTCCACGCGCTTTGAAAATTGATATTCGATTAGATGGTGTGGGCGATCTTCAAGTGTACCTTATGTTAGAAGAAACGGTGTGACTATTAATTATGAATTGGAAAGAGGCAGTGAAATGAACCTTGTTGGAACAATTTCCCGTTTGAAAACAGTGCAGTTTAAACCACTTCGATTAGCAACCAAAATACAGTTGTGTGTGGGCATTTTAATTGTTATCACACTAGCAATGATTGGGATTGCATACAGCACGCTGTCTCAAATCAATTCCACGGTTAACCTGCTTAAAAACCAGGATTTGAAATTTCAACAGAACGTAACGGATGCATCGATGGGATTTGTAAGCGACGACGATAACACAGTATTCCTCGTAGGATTAGGAGTAGGCAGTTCGCGATTTGGGGATCAAAAATTGGTCGACCAAACGGTTAAAGCCTATCAGGATGCCGAGAAACAATTGCTGCTTGCTCTGGTGCAGCTTCGTGCAGTTGGGCTATCCCCCCAAGAATCAATTGACTTGCAAAAAGCAGCTAAAGACTTTGATGCCTATCTCACTAACATCCACAAGGCACAGGATAATAACGACAAAAATCATGCGCTTGCCCAGCAAGCGGTCTTTGTGGACGATGGACAACTATATTTTACAGTATACGATGACTTAAACGTGTTATCCAAAGATGCACAAACACGCGTTTCCAACCATACGAATCTAGCCATGAAATATGGAATGATAGAATCATGGATGATCGGAATTTGTGCACTCGTCGTGGTAGTACTTGGAAGTTTATCGGTTCTTATCGTAAGACGAGCAACCAAACCCTTACGATCAGTGACTGAAACGATTGGGAAAATGGCAAACGGCGATTTCACCATGGATCGCATTACTATCAAAACTAACGATGATATCGGAGAGTTGGGCAACGGTGTCAATTTAATGTCCCAATCATTAAAACAACTGATCGCTCAAGTCACCGATACCTCGACGCAATTAGCTGCTTCTTCTGAAGAATTATTAGCCAGTGCTGAACAAACCAGCAAGGCTACTGAGCAGGTCACCTTGGTTACAGAAGAAGTGTCAGCAGGTACCGAAACCCAGGTAAAGAATGTGCAGGATTCAGTCAAAGCAATAAATGACATGTCACTGGGGATCGGTCAGATTGCCGCCAGCTCACAAACCGTTTCAATCAGTGCTCTGCAAACAACGGAGTTGGCATCTGAAGGGAATCGCGCGATTCAATCCGCAATTGAACAAATGAACTCCATCAACGAGACCGTCACTGGGTTATCTTCGGTTGTACAAGGCCTTGGAGATCGCTCGCAGGAAATTGGACAAATTGTGGGAGCTATTACCAGCATTGCATCTCAAACCAATTTGCTTGCCTTAAACGCAGCGATTGAAGCGGCCAGAGCGGGCGAACATGGTCGGGGGTTTGCAGTGGTTGCAGATGAAGTGCGCAAACTGGCAGAACAATCTTCTGCTTCAGCTGGTGAAATTTCAGAGCTGATTTCAAAAATACAGGCAGAGACCACTTCGGCGGTGCAATCGATGGAAGCAGGCACCAAGGAAGTAGAGATTGGATTAAATGCTGTAAGTGCAGCGGGTACATCATTTGAGGACATTCTGAAGTCGGTGAAACAAGTGACCTCACAGATCCAGGAAGTATCCGCTACGTCTGAACAACTTTCTGCAGGAACAGTTCAGGTTGTGGAGTCGATGGATGCGATTTCGGAAGTAACCGATCTTACAGCTGCCGGTACGCAAAATGTTTCCGCTGCCGCAGAAGAGCAACTGGCATCCATGGAAGAAATTACAGCCTCTGCTAATGCCTTAACCAAAATGGCGGAGGATTTGCAGACGCTGGTTGGGAGATTCAGGATCTAAAGAGCGTTATACATTAAACTTATCGCCGGGGGGAATTCGAATTAAGACAAAATTAATGGTCTCGTTCGCGTTAGTACTTTTGGTTCCAAGTTTAGCGATTGGCCTTGTTTCGTTTCAAACCGCTCAAACCAAAGTGAAGGATGAAATGCTTAACTCGGCGAAGGAAAATGTACAGATCCTGAACAGCACCGTCGATCAACTGGTCAGCGGGAAGGAAGCAGATGTTACATACTTATCGGAGAGAATAAGCTCGGACATGTATCAGGATGGATCAGCGAGTTCCAAGGCTAGTGCAATGCTAAACGATTATAAAATACTTCATCCAGAGTTGGAAAATGCGTACGTAGGGGCTGCGACAGGAATAATGATTATGGCGCCCAACCAAACGTTGAACAATTACGATCCTACGACAAGAGACTGGTATATCGGCGCAATGAAAAACAAAGGTTCGGTATATGTATCAGACCCATTTAAATCAGCAGCTACAGGAAACCTAGTGATCTCGGTTTCCCAAGAGACGAAAGATGGCTCAGGTGTAGTAGGGGTAAATTTAGATTTGTCCTTTTTAAGTCAAACAGTGGGACAGGTAAAAATTGGGCAAACCGGATATGTGTTTGTTTTAGGCAAAGACGAAACATTTATCGTTCATCCTGGCGCAAATGATGCGGGTTCCAAGGCCAAAGGCAATCAATACGATGAAATGTTCAAGGGCAATACAGGTGATTTGTCATACGCTTACAATGGATCCCAGAAAATCATGCATTATGAAACGAATACATTAACAGGTTGGAAACTGGCCGGATCCATGGCTGTACAAGACATTGCTAATGCCACGAACCCGATCTTTTACACTATGCTAATTGTGGTGGTTGCGGCAGTGATTCTCGGCGCTTTGCTGGTTTGGATGATCCTGAGATCCATTATGCGTCCTTTAAACTCGCTTTTAAAAACTTCTCACAGAGTGAGCCAGGGAGTGCTCACCGAACGGGCCGAAGTTCGCAGCAACGATGAGCTGGGTCAATTGGGAATTAGTTTTAACCAGATGACCGAATCGCTGCGCGCCGTGGTGCAAGAGATTAGTCTCACCGGTGAACAATTGGCTGCGTCTTCTGAAGAGTTGACAGCCAGCGCAGAACAGACCAGCAAGGCTACTGAGCAAGTCGCCCTGATTACTGAAGAGGTCGCGCAGGGAACTGAAAAACAGTCAGCAAACGTCCAGGGAAGTTTATCAACAATTAAAGAAATGTCCACTGGAGCAAACCAGATCGCACAGAATTCACAAAACGTATCTGTTTCTGCAGCTCAAGCATTTGAATTGGCGAATCACGGGGCAGAATCCATTCAACTGGCTGTACGGGAAATGGACCGCATCCGGACGGTCATCACTGATTTAGCGGAAGCAGTTAAAGCGCTCGGCGGGTATTCTCAATCGATTGGGGATATCGTTGAAGTCATTACCGGGATTGCCGCGCAGACGAACTTGCTGGCGCTGAACGCAGCGATTGAGGCTGCACGAGCGGGGGAACATGGCCGAGGCTTCGCAGTAGTGGCTGATGAAGTACGGAAACTTGCAGAGCAGTCCGGTTCCTCAGCTGAGCAAATCTCGGAGCTGATTCGGACGATTCAAAAACAAATCAACACCGTCATCCAGGATACAGAAACCGGATCCCAGGAAGTGATCCTTGGTATTACTGCTGTAAATCAAGCGGATGAATCCTTCGGGAAAATTCAACAAGCAGTACAAGGAGTATCGTCTCAAATAGAGGAAATTTCTGCAGCATCTCAGCAAATGGCTGCAGGAACACAACAAGTAGTTGAATCCTTTGAACTGATCTCCGAGGTTTCGGAAACTACTGCCGCGGGAACGCAAAACGTGTCAGCGGCAGCAGAAGAGCAACTGGCCTCGATGGAAGAAATCACGGCCTCAGCTAATTCATTGTCCAAAATGGCCGAGGAATTGCAACAAATCGTGGGTAAATTTACCATTTAATTGTCTCGTTTTGATTACCGTAGTTTACAAGGGAAAGCAGGCTTGATCTTTTATAGATCATAGCCTGTTTTTTTCGATCATCGTCTCCTGAACGGTCCGATCTTGCCTCTTGCAAAGGGGAATCCTCCTGCTGGAAAAAACGAAGGGAAAGCGCCTAGTCCGGGTGCAATTACGTTTTCATCATTTACGTCTGGATCGACGCTGTTATTGATGCTAAAGATTTGGGTATTAAAGGCTACCACGGAGTTATTGCCGGAACCTCCGCCGGAGAAAGTCTTGGTGGCAGTTTTAGGTGAGATAACGGGCAGATCCCCAAAAATTGCATTTCCATTGGAAGCAATTTGGTTTATTGTGTTTACTCCTATAACAGCGGGCATTTGATTCCCCCTCCTCTTTATCAGTGTACGGAGAACCAGCAGAAAGTGACAAAAAGATAGGTGAGACACGCGTTAGTATAACGCATGGC
>JAQBPP010000313.1 GCA_028287455.1 Bacilli bacterium
AAAGTGAAACGCAATTTGATTGAGATCAAAGGCGAGCCAAAAACGGTCGATGCAGGCAGAAGGTTCCCGGTGATTACCGATTTGTATGTGCCTGTCGGGGCGCGCAGCTTCCATGTAGACTCTGCGGAAGGTTTCACAACTGGAGACACCATCTTGGTGCGCCGGGAAGGCAACAGCGATTTTATCCGAGCAATCAGCATGGACAGCATCAAACCCAGGCCGGGTTCACCTGACGGAACGAAGCAGTGGGAGCCCTTCGCCCTGGAGTTTGATCGGGTCATTACTGCAATTGATGGGAACCTGATTACGATAGATGCGCAGGTCGCAGCTGCCATTGAATCCAGATGGGGCGGCGGAAGTGTCCTTCCGTACACAGATGCGGGCAGGATTGAACAGGTGGGCGTCGAAAATCTAAAAGCAGTTGCAGAGTATGACAGCAGCGTCGTTCTGCGCCAAGGGGAGCAGGAATACTATGGCGATGAACAACACGCCTTAGGATTTGTGCTGTTCGACCATGTGAAAAATGCCTGGGTACAAAATTTTGTGGCGTTCCATTTCAGCTTTTTCACTGTTCACGTCGATCGTGGCGCCAAATGGGTGACTGTCCAAAACGGCGAAACACGCGATATGGTGAGCGTGATAACGGGTGGACGGCGATACCCCTACTTTATTTCCGGCCAGCTTAGCTTGTTTCGCAACGTGCGGGCTGAAACTGCACGACATGCGTTCGTTGTCGGCAGCAGAGTGTGCGGTCCGAATGTATTTCTATCAGGCGTTTCGACTCAAAACTATGGCAGCAGCGAACCGCATCATCGGTGGTCAGTCGGTGGTTTATTTGATCAAATCGAGGGTTCGATCGCGATTCAGGATCGGCAGTATTTCGGTTCGGGACATGGTTGGTCAGGCGCGAATTACGTCGCCTGGAACACTACTGGCGATTTGGTTGTGCAGAAGCCGCCGACCGCGCACAATTGGTCATTTGGTCATGTCGGGCAAAAGGGGCGGGAGGCATTCCCGCCCAGGGAGCAAGGCTCTTTTGCGAGCTTTGGCCAGTGCATGAAACCAGATAGTCTTTATCTGCAGCAGCTAAAGGAACGGCTCGGACAACAAGTGGTTGAATCACTTGAGGAATAGGGGGAGTTAGACGATGGCAGACCAGAGTTTATACGAAAGATTGCTTCCTGCACCGAAAAATGGCGGCTTTCGCATGGAAGGGTACTGGGTATGGTGCGGATCTGCGATCAAAGGGGAAGATGGGCGCTTTCATCTGTTTGCCTCCCGTTGGCCAAAAACGCTGCCGATGCATCCAGGCTGGATGATCGCTTCGGAAATTGTCCGCGCTGTATCCGATACACCAGAAGGCCCTTATGAATTCCAGGAAGTAGTGCTCCCTGTACGCGGAGCCGAATATTGGGATGGACGGGCCACACATAATCCTCATATTACGAAATGTGGGGACACCTATCTGTTATACTATATGGGATCAACCCATCCATTGCCTGATGTACAGCCAGGGGAATCGTATGGGTTATCTGATCCTCGTTGTATCGTCGCCCGTGCAAATAAACGGATTGGCCTGGCAACTTCGAAGAGTGTATGCGGTCCGTGGCATCGTCTGGACGCACCGATTTTGCAGGCGCGTCCAGGGAAGTTCGACAGCTTCTTAACGTCCAATCCTGCTCCATGCGTGCAGGAAGATGGCTCCGTTCTCCTCGTTTATAAAGCGCGCAAATACGAAGGCAATGTCCACGGCAAAATGATGATCGGTGCTGCCAAAGCGGGTCACTACCTCGGGCATTATGAGGTCATAACGGATGATCCGATTTTTCCGCCTGATCGTTTTCATTTAGAGGATCCGTTTATCTGGCGTTCTGACAAAGGGTTTGAATTAATTGCGAAGGATATGGACGGCACAATCTGCGGTGAGAAACATGGCGGAATACATGCATACTCGCAGGGTGGACTGGACTGGAAGCTGTTCGAACATCCCCAGGCCTATTCGCGGACAGTGAAGTGGGATGACGGCACCACACAAACGATGGGCAATTTAGAGCGGCCCTTTTTGCTGTTCCAGGACGGCCGTCCAACTCATCTTTTTGCAGCTACATCAGATGGGGTCGGCGGTTTTTCCAATGCGTCGAACACCTGGAATATGGTGATCCCGATTGCCCCATAGCTGAAGCGTGCAGGGATTGCTGCAACCAGGTAAAAAACGCAATAATGAGGAAAGTGAGTGAATTTGTTTTGCAAGCAAAGCGATTAAATCAAGGCTGGGAACATTTCCGCGGTAGTTTAGGCGGAGTTTGGGAAGTTTGGCGGCAAGATAAATTAAACAACCATTATAACGTGCCCTGGCATGAAGTGATTCTTCCTCACTGCTTTAATGCGTTTGATGCGGTCGATCCGGACACGATCTTCTATGAAGGCCCAGGTTGGTACCGCACAAGGCTTGAACTGAATAATCCGTATCCAAATGGCCGCACTCTGCTCCATTTTGAAGGAGTAGCTCAGGAGTCAGAAGTTTATGTTTATACGACTAAAGTGGGTCAACATACAGGCGCTTATGATGAATTTGTCGTCGACATCACAGAGGCTGCAGCAGAAGCTGCGAATATTGAACGGTACCGCGGTCAAATTCCTGTTGCAGTAGTAGCGGATAATAGTCGGAATTTGGAAACCATCCCGTCTGATGTTAGTGATTTTAATCTCTATGGCGGAGTGCATCGCTATGTGAATTTGGTCTATGTACCTGCAGTATCCCTCCAGCGGGTGCATATTGAGGTCACAGAAGTATCGGAACGCTCTGCCGTGGTTGGCATTAAGGCCCGCCTATATAACCCGGGAAATTATGCCGGGGATGTGAATTTGCGCGTTGTCGTACAAGACCCGCAAGGTGCACAAGTGGCTGCATTTGATGTAACGAAGGCAGCTTGGGAGCAAAACCAGGAACTCGTCCGCTTCGATCTTGAGACACCTTCGTTGTGGTCGCCGGATACCCCTAACCTGTATAGTTGTTCAGTGACGCTTTCTACGGAGTTTGGAACCACTTCAAACAGCGAACAATTTGGCGTGCGGTACTTTGAATTTGTGAAAAAGGGTCCATTCAAGCTCAATGGCGAACGTCTGCTGTTGAATGGCACGCACCGTCATGAAGATTTCGCAGGTGTGGGTTCCGCCATGACCGAAGAAATGATGGTTGCCGAAATGAATACGATGAAAGAAATGGGCGTCAATTTCATTCGGTTGGGACATTATCAGCAGTCCAGGATCATCCTAGACTTATGTGATCAACTCGGGATTCTGGTCTGGGAGGAAATCCCTTGGTGCAGAGGGGGTCTTGGCGGCGAGGGCTATCAGCAGCAATGCCGCGATATGTTAACGGCGATGATCGACCAGCATTACAATCACCCTGCCGTGATCCTGTGGGGCTTGGGCAATGAAAATGACTGGGAAGCTGACTTTGATTATTTTGACAAAGCAGCCATCCAGGACTTTATGAGACAGCTGCACAACCTTTCCCATCAGCTTGACCCTGGTCGACTTACTTGTATACGCCGCTGCGACTTCTGCAAGGACATTGTCGATGTTTACTCGCCTTCCATTTGGTCAGGTTGGTACCGCGGGATCTATGTGGAATATGAGGAAAACACGCGTCAAGGTTTTGACAGTGTTGACCGCTTCCTGCACGTAGAGTGGGGTGCTGACAATATTGCCGGCCGCCATGTAGAGAACACTTACACCGGGTTCGAAGTCATTAAAACCGGCGAAGGTGCTGATGAGCGCGATGGCGACTTCTTCCGGACAGGCGGCAATCCGCGCGTGTCCAGTCTGGGCGATTGGTCAGAAACCTATTTCTGTGAAATGATCGACTGGTATTTGAAGAGCCAGGAGAACATGGACTGGTTGACCGGAACCGCGCAATGGGCTTTTAAAGACTTCTCTACTCCTGTTCGCCCTGATTCCCCGATCCCCTTTATGAATTTAAAAGGGATTGTCGAGCGGGACCTAACGAAAAAAGAAGCGTTTTATGTGTTCCAATCCTATTGGTCAAAGAAGCCCATGGTGCATCTGTATCGTATGAACACCCGCTGGGGCAGGGAAGGCGAAACCAAACAAATCAACCTCTATTCCAACTGCGAAGAGGCGGAATTGTTTGTGGGCGGCCGAAGCTATGGAAAAAAACAGCGCAATTCACAGGATTTCCCATGCGCAGGACTTCGCTGGCAGGTGCAGCTCCAGC
>JAQBPP010000335.1 GCA_028287455.1 Bacilli bacterium
CAATCATACCGTTATGCGCAACTACTTCCGGTTCAATGATGTCAACGTCCCAATAACGAGCGGAACCGGATGTATCACCTGGCAGCAGGAAGTGCGGCAGTGTGGTGAGTGCAATGTTGTGGGCGCGGCCAATACCCGTTTCCAGCATTCCCCCGCACCAAACGGCCACCTGGTGCTGCTGGCAGATGTCGTGAATGCGTCCTGCTTCAAGCAATCCGCCCACCCGGCCAATTTTTATATTGATCACCCGGCAGCTGCCAAGCTCAATGGCGTGTTTCGCATCTTGGCTGGTCAATATGCTTTCATCTAAACAGATTGGCGTGTTAAGCTGCGCTTGCAATTTCGCATGCTCCACAATATCATCCGCGGAAAACGGCTGCTCGATCATCATCAGACGAAACTCATCCAGCGCCTGCAGCTGCGGCAGGTCTTGCCAGGTATAGGCAGAATTCGCATCGGCCATCAGTGGGATGTCCGGAAACTGCTGCCTGATTCCATGCAGGAGCTGTAGGTCATGACCTGGCTTAATTTTCACCTTAATGCGTTTATACCCTTCCGCCAAGTACTGCTCGATTTTACGGAGCAAATCGGGCAACGGCACGATCCCGATCGCCACGCCCACTTCAATGGCCTGTTTGCTGCCGCCCAGCACTTGCGCAAGAGAAGCGTTTGATCGCTGCGCAAAAACGTCCCAGACTGCGCCTTCGAGTGCTGCTTTGGCCATTGGATTGCGCCTGATCCCGCTAAAGAGCGGGGTGACTTCCGCCGGGTGCCCGGTCTCTTTGGACAGCAGGAGCGGAATCAAAAAATCCTCCAGCAGATGCCAGTTGGTTTTGGTCGTTTCCTCCGTATACCAGGGAATGGCAAAGGCGGTGGATTCCCCCCACCCCACTACACCCTCCTCATCCATGAGTTCCACAATAATACAGTCGCGCTCATGCATGGAGCCGTAGCTTGCGGTAAAAGGGGATTTCAGTTTCATTCGAATGTGATGGAGTGTAACTTGACGAAACCGCATAACAGAAGCCTCTTTTCCCAGGGTGAAGCTGAAAATCAAGCACGCAAATCGAGCAATGCCCGACGCAGTAATTTATTTGAAGCATTGCGAGGGAGCTCACTCACAAAATGCACGGCAACCGGAACCTTGAACGCGGCCAGCCGCTGGCTGCAGAACGCCAGGAGTTCTGCTTCGTCCGCAGTGGCGCCGTCACGCAGCCGCACGAACGCGACAGGTACCTGCCCCCATCGTTCACTTGTATCGCCTGTGACGCCTGCATCCGCAACAGCCGGGTGACGCAACAGCACCGCCTCGATTTCTGCCGGATAAACATTTTCACCTCCGGAGATAATCAAGTCGCTGCGGCGATCGAGCACATAGAGAAACCCATCCTCATCCAGATAACCCATGTCACCTGTGTACAGCCAGCCGTCCCGGATCGCACGTTCGGTCGCATCCGGGCTCAGGTAATATCCTTTGGTCACATTCGGACCCTTGACGACAATTTCGCCCGCGTCTCCTGCCGCTTGCAGCTGACCGTCCTGCTCGATTTTAATATCCGCCGGAAACAGCGGCTTGCCGGCAGAACCCGATTTTGACAGCATATATTCAGGTGACAGCGTGACGATTTGGGATGCTGTTTCTGTCAGCCCATAGGTCTGAAAGACTGGGATGCAAGCGTCGATGCATGATTCGAGCAAAGGTGCCGGAGCAGGTCCGCCGCCGAGCAGCATACAGCGAAACGTGTCCGGGTATCGTGCGCCATTTAACCGTTCGACGATCCGCGCCAGCATAGCACCAACCACCGATGCAATGGTGACCTGCTGCTCCAAAATGGCCTGATTCACGCGGTCAGGGTCAAATTGTTCATGGATCACAACGGAAATCCCGAAAATCACACTGCGAAGCAGTATCGACAATCCGCTGACATGAAACATTGGCAGGCAAAGCAGCCAGCGATCATCCAGATGCAGGCCCATATTTAATGATGAGCCAATAGCGCTCCACCAATGATTGCCGTAACTGAGCATAACCCCTTTGGGATGGCCAGTTGTGCCTGACGTGTAGATGAGCGTATGTATCGCATCAAGATCCACTTCCGATTGCAGCCGGGTTTGTGCAGTCGTATCTTGATGAAGCTCCTGCTCGTTAAGCTGCTGCCAGTTGATCGCATGGATCTGCCGAGTATGTTCGGAAATCCCAGCCACTTTGTCCGCTTGAGGCTCATCATAGACCAACAGACGCGCTCCTGAGTCTTCCAATTGCCACACGAGCTCATTTTGCGCAAGGCGAGTATTGAGCAGTACGGTCACCGCGCCTGCATACTGCAGCGCGTGAATCAATATCACCGTGTGCACTCCGTTCTGCAGCAGAAGTGCCACAGCGTCGCCTTGTTTAATCCCATACCCAATTAGCTGAAGCGCCGTTTTAGTTACGCGTTGGTGCAATTCGGCAAAAGTCAGCTGCTGCTCTTCGTCAATGAGCGCGGTGCGATTGGGGGTGAGTTCTGCCCGCTTGGTCAACCAAATTTTCATCGTAGAACTGCCCATTTCGTACATCTCCTGCTTACGATCTGCTTATGGAAAACGGGGGAACTGTTTAAAGTCTGGTTTACGCTTCTCTTTGAAGGCATCCCGGCCTTCTTTTGCCTCGTCAGTCGTGTAATAAAGCATTGTCGCATCTCCGGCCAACTGCTGAAGACCTGCCAGACCATCCGTATCAGCATTGAGGGCTGCTTTTAAAAACCGCAGAGCAGTAGGCGATTTCTCCAAAATCTCCTCGCACCATTGAATCGTTTCTTCTTCCAGCCGCTCCAGCGGCACCACCGTATTGACCAAGCCCATCTGCAGCGCCTCTTGCGCCGAATATTGCCGACAAAGGAACCAGATTTCACGCGCTTTCTTGTGGCCAACAATGCGGGCTAAGTAGCCGGCGCCATAGCCGCCGTCGAAACTGCCGACATTTGGCCCCGTTTGACCAAAGCGCGCATTCTCTGCTGCAATCGTAAGGTCACAGATAATATGCAAGACATGGCCGCCCCCAATCGCGTAACCCGCGACCATGGCAATCACTGGTTTTGGGATCACCCGGATGAGACGCTGCAAGTCAAGCACATTCAAGCGCGGGATTTGATCATCGCCGACATAGCCGCCGTGGCCGCGCACTTTTTGGTCACCGCCCGAGCAGAATGCCTGCGTACCTGCTCCCGTTAAAACGATCACGCCGATGTCAGAGTCATCGCGCGCATATGCAAATGCATCGATTAATTCCACTACCGTTTTCGGCCGAAACGCATTGCGTACTTCTGGTCGGTTAATGGTAATTTTTGCAATCCCATTATAGGTTTCATATAAAATATCTTCGTAACCCCGTTCCATCACCCAGTCAACAGCTGCCAAATTAAATTCCTCCTTAAAGATCTAAATCGTCCAGAACCATTGTACCAAAAATATCCGCCTGCTCCAGATGAACCGTGTGCCCGGCGCCCGGAATGATCCGCACCCTCGCATCCGGCAGTTTCTCCCGCATTTCCTGGGCAATAAGACAAAACTTCTCATCGAGTGCACCGGCATAAAGTACGACCGGCACAGTGATCTCACTTAACTGCTGCCACCACGATGGCTGCGCGCCCGTGCCCATCCCTCGCAAGCTGCCCGCAAGTCCGTGCGGCCGCTGCTGCAGCCGCTCTTGTCTTACACTTGCCTGTACGTCAGCAGGCAATTTCTTCTGTGTGGCAAAGAGAAGAAGGTTCTCCCATTCTTTGACAAACGCTTCGATTCCCTGCCGCTCGATCCGATCAGCGAGCGCCTCGTCTAGAGCGATGCGATCTTGCCGTTCTTCAGCCGTTTTAAGCCCTGGCGAACTGCTTTCAAGCAGCAGCCGCCGCACACGCCCTGGATACAACAACGCTAGCGTAAGTGCAAGCCTTCCGCCCATCGAGTACCCAAGCACATCCGTCTGCTGAATCTCCAGTTCGTCCAGCAGCGCAATCAAATCTGCCGCCGCTTGTTTGATCGAATAACGCAGCGGATCTGATGGTGCATCTGTACAGCCATGCCCAAGCAGATCCAGACGAATCAGCTGATGTTGTCCACTCCACTTCGGCACAAACGAAGCGAAGCTGCGGCTGCTGCCAGTGAATCCATGCAGCACCAGCAAAGGTGAGCCTTGTCCGTCGACCTCCACCTGATACTGAACACCCTGCAGCAACAGTTGCATTAGTTCTGCACCTGCTTCTCTATGCCCGCGATTGCGCTTGACACTGCCGGCCAGATCCTCCGGTGATGAGCAACGTTGGCCAAGCGATCAGTGGGAACTTCAATAACAGATAACCCACCTTTTGACAGACTGTCAGTCAGCGCTTGCCGAAACTCAGCCCAACTGTGAATCTGTTCAAAAGAGCCGCCATACATCTCAACCACATGCGAGAAATCAAGATCGGTTGGAGTGCCAAACAGCGTTTCAAAATGGTTCGGATATGCGGCTTGCGGCAAGAAGGAGAAGATGCCGCCGCCATTGTTGTTGATCAGGATGATTGTCACGTTCAGTCGGTGCAGTTTTGCCGCCAGCAGGCCATTGAGATCGTGGAAAAAAGACAAATCGCCAATGACCAGCACCAGCGGCTGACAGGCAGTGCTTACGCCAAGCGCGCTGGATACGATTCCATCGATCCCATTTGCACCTCGATTGGCAAACAGCTGCACACGTCGATTGATGACAGGGAAAAACGTGTCTAAATCCCGCACAGGCATACTGTTGCCGACAAAGAGCGCTGAATTCTCCGGCAGAGATTCCGCGAGTTCGAGGAAGACTTGTCCTTCGAACAACCCGCCCGCTTCTGCCTCGATGATGTTTACTTGTTTGCGCAGTTCGGCGCGCGTTTGCTCATTGATGCCGCGCCACTTCTCGCCCCATCTGTCCGCAGCGGACTGGAAAGACTGCACTGTGAGGGCCTCTGTCAGTGCCTGGCACAGAGCTGCAGGATCGGCGTATATCAGGTCAGATGCTTGCAAAGTAGGTTCGCGCCAACCGCTATCCGCTTCCACAATGACTTGGCGGCAGTCGGGATAATGTTGCAGATATAATAATAGGGCCTTCGAAGTTGGCATCACGCCAATGCGCAGGATGAGGTCAGGCGAATATTCAGTGATAAACTGCTCATCGCGCAAAAATGCATCGTAGCTGTCGATGATCCACTCCTTCGCATGGGAACCTGCGCGCAACTGCGACAATGGGTCGGCGAGGATTGGAAAATGCAGCGCTGCTGCAAGCCGGGTTACTGGGTCAGCCAACGCGGGATCCGCATAAGGTCCAACTACTATGAGTCCTTTTTGATAAGAAGACAGCTCCACGGCCATCTGCCGCACGAGCTGGGGAGGCAGCTGCCGCAGTCCTTGTTTAACTGCCACGAACGGTCCTTCGGCAGCACTTCTTAAGCCGCTTATCCAGGTTTCCGCGGAAACATGCGGCACCAACGGTTCACGTAATGGAAAGTTTAAATGTACTGGCCCGCATGGACCTGCACCTGCTGTGGCCGCTGCACGGCTGGCCATTGTACGCGCATAGCGCAGCATGTGAGGCGAGGATTCAGGCAAGGCCATTTCCGCAAACCATTTGGCATATTTGCCATACAAACCAATTTGGTCAATCGCTTGCGGCGCTCCAACATCTCTAAGCTCATGCGGACGGTCGGCTGTCAGCACCAGCAGCGGAACCCGATCCTGGCAAGCTTCCACTACCGCTGGGAAAAAGTTGGCCGCTGCTGTCCCAGAGGAGCAAACGAGCGCAATCGGCGAGCGTAATGCTTTGGCCATGCCTAACGCAAAATAACCTGCAGATCGTTCATCAATATGCATCCAAACCCGCATCTGCGGATGCTCGGCCATTGCCATGGCCAGCGGCGTAGAGCGTGAGCCGGGGCAAATTACCGCTTGGGTGACTCCTGCTCGCACCCATTCATCCACAAACGCTCCAATATAGGCAGCGGCAGTTTCCTGGCTGTTCATCTGGCGGTCACCCCCAATGCAGATAAAATCGGTTTAAATTTCAACCTGGTTTCTTCATATTCACTGTCTGGGTCCGAGTCCCCGACGATGCCGCAACCGGCAAAGAGCAGCGCTGACGTCCCGCACAAGAGGCCGGAGCGAATCGCCACGGAGAATTCGCCTTCTCCGCGATAGTCGAGCCAACCCACCGGCGCGCCGTACCATCCGCGCTGGAATTCTTCATACTGCCTTATTCGCTCAAGCGCAGCGGCGCGCGGCAGCCCGCCAACAGCAGGCGTTGGATGCAGCCGCTGCACCACAGAAAGAATGGAAACTCCGGCGCGCGCTTGTCCGGTGACTGGCGTTACTAAATGCTGCAAATCCCGGACTTTATACAACACAGGTCCCTCTGGCGTCACGACATCGTCACACACTTCACCCATCGCTTCCCGAATCATGTCCACTACTACTTGATGCTCAATTCGGTTTTTAGGGTCCTGCAGCAGCTGCATGCCTAGACGCAGATCCTCTGCCGGCGTATTTCCGCGCCCGGTAGAACCTGCGAGGCATGCGGCAGAAAAGGTATTGTTTTTGCGTTTGACCAATCGCTCCGGCGTGGCGCCCAGGAAACAACCAGCGCCACTTTCTACCGCAAACAGATAGCTCATCGGTTGTTCCTCCCTGAGCCTCGTCAAAACAAGTTCAGGGGACAAAGGAAGCTCAGAGCTCACTTGCAGTTCCCGCGCAAGCACCACTTTATGCAGCATGCCAGCTCGAATCTCCCGGCTCGCATGAGCCACTGCTTCTTTCCACTTTTCCGGTTCATTTTCCACTACTTGAAGGCTGCCCGCTGCCACAGGATACACACTGGCACCATAAAGATCTGGCAGCGGCAGTTCGAACAGCGTTTTTATGAGCAAGAGCAGTTGTTCAGCGATCCGCGTAGGCTCGTCCCCAGCATTCACCAATTGATTCACGGTGAGCCAGGAATTGCCCTGCG
>JAQBPP010000342.1 GCA_028287455.1 Bacilli bacterium
ATTTTAATAATATCATGATGCTCTTCTAGGAGGTAGGGAAATGGAGTTAAATCATCTGCAAAAGGAAACATTTCGTGAAAACGGATTCGTGCAAATCAAGGGCTGTGTCCCACAGGTTATGGTAAACCAAGCGTTACGAGCTATTAATCATTCTGTTGGTGAAGGAATGTCAATCGAGCAAATGACAACTTTTCGCGCGCAATCCTTTTGCCCCGAACTCACTCATTCTCGGGTCATCACAGATCTGCTTCTGAAAACTCCAGCCTGGGAATTTGCTGAATCCTTGCTGGGAGAAGATCAAATCAGACCGGTCACCGGCGGGCAAATTGCGCTTCGTTTTCCAAGCTTGCAAGATCCGCCCAATCCGCCAACACCTCATTTGGACGGCATGTATACCCCTACCAACGGGGTTCCTGAAGGAACGATCCAAAACTTCACAATGTTAGTTGGTGTGCTGTTAAGCGACTTATCGGAATCTTTTGCAGGCAATTTCACAGTCTGGCCAGGCAGTCATCTCTTGTACCAAAACTATTTTCAGGCACACGGCCCGGAATCCCTGCTTGCTGGCATGCCGCCTGTTGAACTGCCGGAACCGCTGCAGATTACGGGTAAAGCAGGTGACGTCATTCTTTGTCATTATCAACTTGGGCATGCGGTTGCAGCTAACGTTTCTCCTTTTACCCGATATGCCATTTTCTATCGGTTGACCCATATCAATTACCAGCGAAGCAGTTGGCAGGAACCCATGAGAGACATTTGGCTCCACCTGCCAGGCATGCGCGACTTCAAGTTAAGCAGTCTAAATTAAACGAATCACTGATTCGCCTGCGAGCTCATGTCCCCAATACAGGGACAGCGTATCTCCATCAAACACTGGACCCACCCCTTGCGGCGTACCAGTGAAAATAATGTCTCCCGCATCGAGACCAAAGTGTGCAGCTGTATACTCAATGATCGTCTGCAGATCAAAGATCAGATCGGAAATGTTGCCTCGTTGAACTTCTTGCCCGTTTTTGCGCAAGGAGAAATCTACTTGTTTGCAGGCAGCGGTGCCCGGAAACTTTCGGAATTTCGTGAGCAGCGCGGAATTCCGAAATCCTTTGGCCGCAAGCCAAGGGTGACCTTTTTTCTTAAGCTCAGTTTGAACATCACGCAAGGTGAAATCAATACCCACCGACATTTCGTCCACAAGTTCTTCCACAGTCATGCCTTGTTCATACGTTCGAGCGGCCGCAAGTACGACTTCCACTTCATAATGCACTTCTCCAGCATTCGCCGGCAGCACAATCGGGCTGGCGGTGGAATCAACAACCGCATGTGTTGGTTTAGAGAACAACATTAGCGACGTGGGAACTGCATTGCCCAACTCTTCAGCATGCGCCCGATAATTGCGGCCCACACAATAAACATTCCGAATCAGATCCATAAGTATGTTCCTCCATTTGACGGACTAAGGAATCAAGCGATTCCTGCTTGAGCTGTGATTTGCTTGGCAAATACAGTTAATTCCGCTGTCATTTCATAACGCAGGTAGGGTGTAATCAGGAAAATCCCGGCGAAATGCCGGACTGCTTCGGTGATCAGTTCCCTGGCAATCTCCATTCCTTCTTTAACCGCGTCTTCCCCTTCGAATTTCGACATTCTGTCGAGCACATTCTGAGGAATACGATACCCTGGAATTTCATTGTGTCCAAAGAGAGCATTCTTGTAACTGACTAACGGCGCAATGCCGACGAAGATGGGTATGTTTAAATGTGCAGTTGCTTCTTTTAATGCTGCAAATAAATGAAGGTCATTAATCGGTTGAGTCATGACAAACTGAGCGCCGTTTTGGATCTTTTTCTCAAGACGCTTAATAGTGGGCTCCAAATGCTTCACATTCGGATTTAAAGCACAGGCAATCGTGAAGTTAGTCGACCCTTTCAGATCTCTGCCGGTATACGAGCGGCCTTCATTAAACTGCTTAATCATTCGGATCATTTCAAAGGAGTTTAAATCATAAACAGAACTGGCGCCAGGCGTGTCTGCGAAACTGGTTGGATCGCCTGTCACCGCAAGCAGGTGATTGATTCCAAGTGTGTGCAGCCCCATCAGATGAGACTGCTGCGCGATCAAATTACGATCCCGGCAAGTCATATGCGGAATTGCTGTAATGCCTGCCTGTTCTTGCACCAGGTACGCTAATGGCATATTGCTCACGCGCGTACTGGCCAGCGAGTTCTCTGCCATGGAAATGGCAGCTGCACCTGCTTGTTTAAGCGCGTGGGCTCCTGCCAGAAACCGATCGATTTGTAAGTTTCGCGGCGGATCCAATTCCACAATTACACTGTAATCTTGCGCAACTCGCTGGGGCAGCGTAAGCGAATAAGACCCCTCCAGCGAGCGGACCCAAATCTGTTCACGAGCCGGCAGCGGCGCGGCCAGTTTCTCTTTGGCTGGCAGGGTATCTGGGCGGTTCGTGTCATGGATCGTCTCAGCAGGCTCCCCTGCGGGAGGCAGTTGCGTTAGTCGATACTGATCAAGCGCTGCAGTCAGCGCTTTGATATGATCCGGTGTAGTACCGCAGCATCCGCCAAGCAAACGCACGCCTTTCGCTGCCATTTGCACGCCTAATTGAGCGAAGTAGTCTACTGAAGAAGGATAAATGTATTGGCCATCCACATAGTCTGGCAGACCTGCATTGGGGAACGCGGACAAGCAGTAGTCCCCAGTCACCTGCTGCAGATTGCGCAGCATGCCGGACGGGCCGCTGCGGCAGTTGAAACCAACTACATCAGCCCCTCTGGCTGTAAGTTCTGTAAAAGCAGCATTGATCGCGACGCCGTCCTGCGTACGGCCCTCGCTATTGACGGCAAATTGGCTGAGCACAGTAATCTCTTTATCCAGCTTGCGAGCAATTTCAACCGCCAATATCATTTCGCCATACTCCATAAACGTCTCAAACAAGATGCCGTCTACTTCAGCTTCCAGGAGTGCCTCCAGCTGTTCCTCGTAATAGCTGCGCAGCTCTTGCGGCTGCAGCTCATGCCTGCCGCCGCGAATGGAGCAAATTGCACCCAATACATAGTTGTCAGAACCAACCACTGACCTGGCAATTCGGACAGCCTCTTGATTGATTGACTTGACCCGGTCGTCCAGCCCGAAGTTAGCCAGTTTAAAGCGGTTTGCGCCAAACGTATTGGTTTCAAACACTTGGGCGCCCGCCATGAGGTGTCGTTTATGAATATCGGAAATCACATGGGGCTGCGACAAGTTTAATTCCTCGTAACAAATTCCCAGAGGAATGCCCTGTTCATACAGCAATGTACCCATTGCGCCATCACCGACTAAAATCCTGGTTTGCAGTTGCTGCTTTAAGGGAATGGAATTTCTAGTCATGGGCTCTACCCAGCTTTCCTAATAAAATCGCTAACTAAACATTAAACTGACTGTGCCCGTAATGCAATCCTTTTCGCTTAAAACGAATGCAAGAAAGGTTTTCTGGAAATCCTAATCCAACTATTTGTTAAGGAGGTCGCCGTGTATGCGATGGCAAGAACAATTAATTCGGCAGATCACGCAAGATCAAGCTGTACAAATCTCCATTAATGGACAGATCTTCACTGTCACCACGCAAAAGGATCAAGTCGTATTCACGAACCCCTTTCGCGAAAGTGAGCAATTTCCCACAGTAGAAGCTGTCATTCATCGGTTAGAATCAAATTTGGAGAACCCTACAATCGTTGTACTTCAATAGTAAAAATCCCTGTACTGAACTGACCGGTACAGGGATTCCTATAAGTAGTTGCTAATGGAATGAGACAATTAGTCTTCCCATTTAACTGATTCTGTAGGGCAACCGTCTTTAGCATCTATTGCGTCTGATAAAAATTCGTCTGGAATCTCAACAAATCCCTCAAGACCGCCTTCTAACTTAACGAATGCATACCCTTCGTCGTCAGCTTCATAAACATCTGGACATGTCGAATAGCAAGCACCGCATGCGATGCAGGTGTCCTTATCTACAAATGTTTTTGCCATATAGCTCTTCACTCCTTATCCTCTTATCGTTCCTCAGTATAAACCAATCGTTTCGAAGAATCAACAAGCGAACTAAACCCCGAAGACCTATTCCAGATTTGATAAATTGACATTCCGCAAAGGTGTAAAAGTAGAAATGGCGTGTTTATAAACCAACTGCTGTTTGCCTTCCGATTCAATGACTACTGTAAAATTATCAAATGCCTTAATCTGTCCTCGAATCTGGAAACCGTTTACCAAATAAATGATGACCGGGATCGATTCCTTGCGAATCTGGTTTAACACGTGGTCTTGAATGTTGATTTGCGATTTATTCACGCCGCTACCTCCATCTATCTCTTTAATCTAAAGGCAATACTTGTTGCACCTAGTTACAATTATTCTAGTGATTCCGCCGAAATTCCTTCCATAATAGATTTACTTATGCGAACTACTTTTTCCCAGGGATGCACATCCGTTTCGATCCAATGAATCCTGGGATCGCGCCTGAACCAGGACAATTGACGTTTCGCCAGCCGGCGTGAATTTTGCCGCACGGCAGCAATCGCTTCTGCAAGTGTCACTTCACCTTGCAAGAAAGCAGTGATCTCTTTATACCCTATGGCCTGCATGCTGGTTGCCCTTTTCGCCAGACCCTTTTTCCAAAGTTGTTCCACTTCCCGGATCAGTCCTTCATCGACCATTTGGTCTACCCTGCGGTTGATGGCCTCATAAAGCAATTCCCTGTTCGACATCGTTAAACCAATCATAGCAAAATCTTGCAACACAGTGGATTGCTGGCTTTCTGGCAAGTAGGAATCTGACATGGGAGTGCCCGTCTCGTAAAACACTTCGAGTGCGCGTACGATCCGTTTTAAATCATTTGGATGGATCCGCTCCGCCGAAAGAGGATCACACTTTTGCAATTCCTCGTGCAGCTCCGTACTTGAAGTAGACCTTCCCCGTGCATATAATTGTTCGCGGTAACTGGAATTCTCTCCTGCAGGCGTAAAATCAAGCGGATCAATCAGCGACTTGACATAAAGTCCAGTCCCGCCAACTATGATGGGGAAATGATTGCGGTTTCGTATTTCCTCTATGACAGCTTTGGCGTACTGCTGAAACTCGGCCACCGTATACGGATGTTCTGGATCAACCAGATCTAAACCCCAATGCGCAATCCCGCATCGTTCTTCCAGGTTTGCTTTGGCCGTGCCAATGTCCATCCCCCGATAAATCTGCATGCTGTCGGCAGACAGAATTTCACCTTCGTTGTCCAGCGCCAATTCCACACTTAATTTGGTTTTCCCTACAGCTGTAGGACCCACAATTACTAGAGCCTGGGTGTTCTTTATCCGCTCTCACCACTTTTCAGATCAATGATTCCAGTCACTTACATCACCCGTTTAAACTGCTTTTCCAATTCATAATGTGAAAAATGCAGTAATATGGGTCGGCCGTGCGGGCAGTGAAACGGATCCTGCAGTTCATCCAGACCCTTGCAAAGCGCTGCCATTTCCGGCATTGATAGCCACTGATTGGCTTTGATCGCAGCTTTACAGGCTTTGGTAATGATGCGTTCTTCTAATTTTCCAATTACAGATGCTGCAGTCTGCATGTTCTGAAACCACTCATCCAAAAACTCCATGGTAAGCGTCTCTGGCTGCTGACCCGCCCACACATCAGGAACCGCTCGCACTACCAACGCAAACTCTCCGAACAGTTCCATGTCAAACGCCAGTAACGATAATTCGGATTGCAGCCGTTCAAAAGCGGTTTTTTCCCCCGGTGTAAGTTCACGGGTCAGCGGAACCAACAGCGGCATCGGAGATACGTTACGCTCGTTATAGTTTCGACTAAATCGTTCAAAAAGTATACGTTCGTGAGCGGCATGTTGGTCGATAATATACATCCCATCCGGATTTTCAGCTACAACGTACATGCCAAGCAGCTGAGCAACCGGTTTTAATTGCAGCAGTCGCCCGGCTGCAGGATTCTCAGCCTGGTCGGTTGAAGCAGGTGACTCGTTTGGCTTTGACTCCAGCTGCGGCGAAAGCGGACGATAGATTTCCTGAACTTGTTCACGAACTTCACCGGTCCTAAACGATTCTGTTCGTCTTTGTTGTGGCAATTGAGGCAAACTGACCTGCTCATAGTTCTCATTTGTTATGATTCGATTGGGTGATACTTTGGGAACAGACGCACCAAAAGCAGGAATCAACTGCTGCTGGTCCAGGGCTTGTTCAACTGCTTCTCGCACTGCAGTTCGGATATCTGCTTCTTCTGAAAAGCGCACTTCAAGTTTCGTAGGATGAACGTTTACATCCACAAGGCTGTAATCAAGTTCCAAGTCCAATGCGAACAAAGGAAACCGATGAATAGGCAACCGATGTCCGTATGCTTCCTGAATGGCGTTTAAAATCCCAAAGTGGCGGATGGGCCGGCCGTTTAAAAACAAGAGGCCGTGGTTTCGATTCGCACGGCTGATTGCGGGCAACCCGATAATTCCTTTTACCGTGTGATCGCGATAAGTATGTAAGCATTGCAGCATTTGTTTTGCCAATTCTTTGCCATAAATGCTGCTAAAAGCATGCAGAAGCTGTGCATCACCCTGGGTCTGCAAGTGAGTTTTGCCCTGGTGTATCAGTTGAAAAGAAATTTGTGGATGCGCCAGCGCAAGTTTCTGCACGATCTCCAAACAATGGCCCAGTTCGGTTTGCAAAGATTTAAGGTATTTCAACCGCACAGGCGTATTATAAAAGAGATCCTCGACTTTAATGGTCGTTCCCAGGTTGCACGGGGCAGGAATAAGCGGCTGACATTCTCCGCCTGCCACCTGCATCGAAGCGCCTTCAGGGGCATGCTCTGTTCGGCTGGTGATCGTCACGCGAGCAACGCTGGCAATGGAAGGCAGCGCCTCTCCCCGAAAACCAAGCGTTTGAATGCGAAACAGATCTTTTTCCGTGGCAAGCTTCGAGGTGGCATGTCGTTCGAAAGCCAGCGGAAGTTCTGCCCGTTCAATCCCGATTCCATTATCTGTCACTTCAATTAGAGTTAATCCGCTTTGTTCCAATTGAATTTGAATTCGGGTGCTGCCTGCATCAATCGAGTTCTCCACCAATTCCTTCACAATCGATGCGGGACGTTCAATG
>JAQBPP010000363.1 GCA_028287455.1 Bacilli bacterium
AATTTACGGGATTGGCACGAACTGTATTGCGCGGGACATCTGATCGAAGCAGGGGTCGCTTACTATGAGGCCACCGGGAAAACCAGGCTGCTTGATGTGGTTTGCCGGTTAGCCGATCATATTGCGGATGTATTTGGTACTAAACCCGCTCAATTGAGGGGCTATGACGGTCATGAAGAGATCGAACTTGCGCTTGTTAAATTATATCGGGCAACTGGCATCCGGAAGTATTTGGAACTGGGCAGATATTTTATTAACGAACGAGGCAGACAGCCCTACTTTTTTGAGACAGAAGCGCAGCAGCGTGGTGATTTACAAATTCGCAAAGATTTCGATTATTTCCAAGCCCATTTGCCGGTGCGTGAGCAGCAGAACGCCGTGGGACACTCGGTGCGTGCGATGTATCTTTATGCAGGAATGGCCGATATTGCAGCGGAAACTGAGGATGAGGAACTGCTGGAGGCGTGCAGAGCACTCTGGAAAAATGTCACTGGGCGCCAAATGTATATAACTGGAGGGATTGGATCCATAGCGCATCGTGAAGCGTTTACGATCGATTATGATCTGCCAAACGATTATGCATATACAGAAACTTGTGCTTCTATAGGGCTTGTCTTGTTCGCACACCGCATGCTGCAGATCGAACAGGACAGCCGATATGCGGATGTGATTGAACGCTGTCTGTATAACGGAATATTGAGTGGGGTATCACTAGACGGCAAATCTTACTTTTATGTAAATCCATTAGCCGTTTGGCCGGCTGTCTGTCAGCACCGTTCTGATAAAAAACACGTAAAAACTGAACGTCAACCCTGGTACGGCACCGCGTGCTGCCCGCCGAATATTGCCCGTCTGATCGGTTCTTTAGGACAGTATTTCTATTCTGTGTCTAATTCGGAGTTATACGTGCATCTCTATGCGTCAGGAACAATGGAAACGGAGATCGCCGGACAAACAATTCGGATCAATCAACGCACTGAATATCCCTGGCAAGAACAGGTTGAATTCAGTTTATCCCTTGATACTGAGGTATCGTTCTCGTTCGCCCTGCGGATTCCTGATTGGTGCAAAAACGTCTCCATTCAAGTGAACGACCATCCTGTTTCACTCGAATCAAACTGCTCTAAAGGTTATGCAAAAATAAATCGTGTATGGTCAGATGGCGATCATGTGCGTCTGAAATTGGAAATGCCTGTTGAGCGTATCTATGCGAACCCAAATGTTCGAGAAAATGCTGGCAAAGTTGCGCTGCAGCGTGGTCCAGTTGTTTATTGCTTGGAAGAAATCGATAATGAGCCAAATCTTCCGGCGATTTCACTCCCAGCAGACGCACAATTGTCTGTCTGCTTCGACGATCAGCTGTTGGGTGGTATTGCAGTGATTTCCGGTACAGCGAGCAGAACTGTGTCCGATCTCGCGACACTAGAAGAAGAGGTTTTGTACCGATCAAGTCCGAATCCTACTGTTCAATTTTCTTTCAAAGCGATTCCCTATTTTGCATGGTGCAACAGAAACCCAGGTGAAATGATCGTTTGGATTCGAGAATAGGAAAAAATATTCGTTCCTTTCTAGGAAAAAACATTCGTTCCTTTCTAGCTCGGGTTGCAGGCAAAAGTCGCGTCGAAAGGAACGAATGATTTTTCTGCTACGGCCTACACATAAGTCGCGTCGAAAGGAACGAATGTTTTTTCTGCTACGGCCTACACATAAGTCGCGTCGAAAGGAACGAATATTTTTTCCGTTACTTAAGGCAAAGAAAGTTACACTTTCTTATAATTAAATAAAGCCATCCGGAAATACGGATAGCTTTACCAATTGATAGGGATCGCTTATTTTTTCCAAGCTTGCGGATGTTCGTCACTTACGAAATCAAACGCAGCCGCCCTGGCGTTAGTTTCTACCTGGTGCGGATCCTTACATCCTGGAATTACGCAGGTGACTGCAGGGTGCTTCAAGCACCAGGCAAGTGCCCATTCTGCCATGCTAACGCCTGCTGGCACTTCATTTTGCCTGATTTCTTCAACTTGACTGAGCTTTAACGCGGTCTGTTCCTTATCGTGTCTGGAACGCACATCGTTGTCGGCAAACACTGCACCAGGCTTATATTTTCCACTGAGATAGCCGCTGGCCAGCGGTACCCGTGCAAGCACACCAAGATCCTGACGCTGACAGGAAGGGAATACGCGAGTTTCCGGCTTTTGATCCAACCGATTGTAAACGACTTGAATCGCCTTGGCGTTTACTTGATCCGCAGAATCTGTCTGATGCAGATTATCGTTGCTGCCAATGGAAATCCCCAGGTTTCTGATTTTACCAGCCTGGACTTGTTTGTCGAGCGCAGTCCACAACTCATCGTTATCAAATACTTCGTTCGGGCCGGAATGAAATTGGTATAAATCTACATAGTCTGTCTTAAGCGATTGTAACGAAGCATTGAGTTGTTTCAAGACTTCTGTCGCCGACCAGTAATTGATGGACGAGTTTTGCCGGTCTGCATGATTGTGGCCAAACTTTGTCGCAATGACCCAATCAGCTCTGTTGTTACGCTGAGCGATGTAATTGCCGATGAAATTTTCCGACAGGTGGTGACCATAACATTCTGCGGTATCCAGTAAATTGATACCGACTTCGTTCGCTTTATCGAGAATGGCGTTTACTTCGTCCTGGGAGAAATCTTTGCCCCAAGCTCCCCCAAACTGCCAGGTACCAACGCCGACAACAGAAACTTTGAGTTCCGTTTTACCCAGTCTGCGGTATTTCATGACGAATCAGCTCCTACTCTAGTAGATTATGTATGCTCTTTCATTATAAGAAACTTTTAAGGCTGCAACAAGGAGTGAGCATCGAGCAATCGTTACTTATTTCGGGGAAGTTGTCCGAATTTAACAGGAAAATCATTGAAGATTGTGGAAGTTATAACTAAACTTAATTAAGTAAAAGAGAGGTAGTAAAAATGAAAGCGGTTTTAGTCGGTTTAGGTGTAGCAGGGTATTCCTGGTACAAAACGTTGAAGAATCAAGGTAACATCCAAATCTCCGTCGTAGAAATCGATCCGAGTGCCCGACCAAAAGTTGGCGACGACCCGGTAAATTTCTATACATCATTAAACGAAGCCATCGAACAGGAAAAACCAGACTTTATTGTAAATGTAACATCTCCTACTGCACATACCAGTATCAACAATGTTGCGTTTGATTATCATTTGCCTGTACTTTGCGAAAAACCGATCTCCTTCGATTATGCGGAATCGATTCAAGTGGTACAGAGAGCTGCAAATGAACAAATTCCTTTTATGATTGCGGAGAATTATCGCCGGATGGCACATTTTCGCAAACTGCGATCCTTAATCGAAGAGGGGACGATTGGAAAAATCGCTTCAATTGATGTGAACTTCTATCGATATCACCAAGTGGAACGAAAATATACAGTAAGCTTGCTGCAGGACATCACGGTTCATCATCTGGATTTAATGCGTTATCTGACCGGACAAGAAGGAACGAAGATGTTTGCTAAATTATATAATCCGATTGGCAGTTGGGCGGACGACAGCAGCAGATGCATTAATTTGTATATGCTGCTGGAAATGGGAGAAGGCATCTTGGTCACCTATACCGGCGGCATTTCCTCCAGAGGCAAACAAACCGAGTGGGGCGGTAATTGGCGCATTGAAGGCACAGAGGGTGCAATCGAGATCGTTGGCAAGAAAATCACAATTGAACGAAACGGTGACACTACCGAAATCAGCGATTACAGTGATGTGCACTCAGTAGGCACTTTGAAGGAGTTTTTGTTGTCTTTGGAGCAAAAAAGAGACGCAGAAACCTCTGGGAAGGATTATCTCAAAACGCAGGCGTTGGTTCATTTTGCGGAGGAGTCGAGCAAAGTGAATCGAATGCTTGAGATCACGTTTCCTGAAATCAGAAGTTAGCCAGTTTTTGAAGACAGTTGGTTGATCTTTATTCCAAGTTTAGACGTTTTACGATTTGCTGTGAGCACACCCAGCAACACCAACACACCGCCAATTAACTGTGTAGCATAGATCGGGTCTCCGAGCACCCAATGTCCAACTAAAATGGCAACAAAAGGCGGGATATTCATAAACATGGCAGCCGTTCCCGCTCCCACAACAGCAACGCCTTTATTCCACCAGAATCCGGCAACACCTTGGCAAATAATGCCAGCAATTGCCATTAACCCCCATAGCCAAACATGATGGCTAACTACGGTGTGACCCAGGATTCCTTCGCCGGAAGCAGCAGGCAGCATCAACAAACTGCCAATTACTGTTGAAAAGATAGTAATTGCATAAGATGACATGCTGCTGCTGAGTTTTCGTATATAAAGCAAACTGATGGATTGAGTGAGCATGGCAATTAATAGATAAAGATCACCTGTTGTGATGCCAAACCCGCCCTTGCCTCCTATTACAATTACAATAACACCAGTAATTCCAAGTAATGCACCCGCAATTTTGCCGCGGGTAAACGATTCTTTTAAGAAAATACGTTCTAAGATGGCGGTTGCCACAGGGACCAACGCTATAATTAACGAAGCATTTGCTGCAGTAGAATGATGAAGACCGGTGAAATAGAATGTTTGATTAAATAAGGTTCCAAATATTCCAGCGCCCGCGAGCAGTGCCCATTCTTGCATTGTAGGACGGCGCAAACCACCATTAAACAGACCAACCAGAATTAAAAACAGGGAGGTTATACTGATCCGGGCAAATGACAGCATAATGGGTGAAAACCCGTGCAGCAAATAAGAACTTATTACGTAATTGCATCCCCATAATAAGGATACAGCAGTCAGACCCAGCAGGGCCGATCGTTCTGCAGTCAAATTAGACACTTCCTTAGAACCAGATATAAATCCACGTTTCAATCACAACTTTTCTATTATTACGCGTTACGAAATTAAAAGGCAATCCCAAGTGGTACTTATATTTCCAATAGTGCATAAACGACTGGAGTGAAACAGTTGAGTGTTTGGAAGCTAGCTTGTGTGACTACAGTCGCAGTTTGTTTAACAGCTTGCGGAGCAACTAACGGCACTGCCCTAAAAAACACACCTGTTCAAACCTCCCAGCAAATTGGTTCGAATAGCTCAAATGGCAGCGTAGTCAATGGCAAAGATGTGCAATGGATATCGTATCAAAATGGGCATTTGCAATATGGTCAGGATGCTCAAGGCAATCGCATTCCTGATTTTTCCTATGCGGGTTTCAAAGGGGGTGGAGTCCTGCTTCCAAAAGCCCCGGTGAAACAAACAGTCTCTCCCAGCGGTTCTAATGATGACACAACTGTCATCCAGCAAGCAATTGATGCGGTTGGCAAACTGTCGATAGATGCTAATGGTCTCCGGGGGGCAGTGCTGCTTGAACCAGGAACCTATCACATTGCGGGGACTATGCAAATGAATCAAAGCGGGGTGGTGCTGCGGGGTTCTGGAAGCGGACAGGGAGGCACTCTCCTCATTGCAGAAGGCAAAACTCGCACAGTCTTAACGCTTGGC
>JAQBPP010000377.1 GCA_028287455.1 Bacilli bacterium
CATCTACCAGTTTTGCCTGATTCTGCCCTCCACTTACTACAGAGGAGAGAAACACATCGTCAAGCTGCTGGCCTACCAGACTGATTCCGCTCCTCCATTTCTCAAGATCCTGGATCTCGATCAATTCACCTGTGGGCAGATTTCGTTCGTTTAGCAGCCATTTCTTATCTGTAGTCAAAGAAAATTTGCACTTGTCAAGCGCATCACCTGGCCGAAACGGGAATCGAAAAGTAGTGTGGTAACCAATTCCCCACGGAAACGATTCGCTGCTCTTGTTAATGATTGTGGCATCTTTATGTACAGCACCACCATCAAGCGTGTAAGTCATTCGAATCACAAAATTGTGCGGGAACTGCTTCATTACTTCAGGGAATTTGCTGGAGTCAAACTCTGTTTCTACTACGACACGCTCACCAGTCACTTCTGTCCGGACCAGTTCCCACTTTTCTCGGTAAACGAAGCCATGAATGTGATTATTCTTGGCCGGTTCATTCACTGCAAATTGATAATTCCGCTCACCAAAAGAAAACCGCCCTTCACTAATCCGGTTTGGCGGAAATAAAATGGGCGTGCCATACAGTGCAGGCTTGATTAAATAATCTTCAGCTGATTTAGGCACCCGCAGCAATTCCAATTGCTTTTCCTTAAAAACCAATGAAATCATCGCACTGCCCCATCCTGGGACCACAACTGCTTCAAAATAGTCATTCGATGCTTGGATTGCAGCCTCTCCAAGGAAAGTAATTTCTTGTACCTGAGCTGTCATAACCATCCTCGCCTTCTGTGTGAAATGTGTCTATTCACACTTCACCATATTCTTCGGATCCATGTCAACAGCACTAACCCATTTTGTGCATCCAAGTAAAAAACCCGCCTCCAAGAGACGGGTTTAATCCTGAAAGCCTGCAGTAAACTAAGCTTGGATCGAAGTTACAACGCCAGCGCCAACAGTACGTCCGCCTTCACGAATAGCGAAACGAGTTCCTTCTTCCAGAGCGATTGGTGAAATCAGTTCTACTGAAAGAGCGATGTTGTCGCCAGGCATTACCATTTCCGTACCTTCTGGAAGGTGAACGATTCCGGTAACGTCAGTGGTACGAACATAGAATTGTGGGCGATAGTTTGCGAAGAAAGGAGTATGACGTCCACCCTCTTCTTTGGTCAAAACGTAAACTTCAGCTTGAAATTTGGTGTGAGGCTTGATCGAACCTGGTTTTACCAACACTTGACCGCGCTCGATATCTTTGCGGTCTACGCCGCGCAAGAGCGCGCCGATGTTGTCCCCAGCTTCAGCATAATCGAGCAGTTTACGGAACATTTCTACCCCGGTCACGATCGATTTGCGAGTTGCTTCAGCCAAACCAACAATTTCGATTTCCTCACCGACTTTGACGGCACCACGCTCAACACGACCAGTTGCCACAGTACCACGACCTGTGATGGTGAATACGTCCTCCACAGGCATCAAGAAAGGACGATCAGTTTGACGCTCAGGCTGTGGGATGAAGGAATCTACAGCATCCATCAGCTCGTCAATTTTCTTAGCCCAATCGCCTTCTGGATTTTCCAAAGCTTCTTTGGCAGATCCGCGGATAACAGGAATATCGTCGCCTGGGAATTCATACTCGGTCAACAGATCACGAATTTCCATTTCTACTAATTCCAGCAACTCTTCGTCATCCACCATGTCGCATTTGTTCATGAATACTACAATGTGAGGAACGCCTACTTGACGGGAGAGTAAGATGTGCTCACGAGTTTGCGGCATTGGGCCGTCAGCTGCAGACACTACCAAGATCGCACCGTCCATTTGAGCAGCACCGGTGATCATGTTTTTCACATAGTCAGCGTGTCCGGGGCAATCAACGTGTGCATAGTGGCGGTTTGCTGTTTCGTACTCAACGTGTGCAGTATTGATGGTGATTCCGCGCTCGCGCTCTTCAGGAGCTTTGTCAATCGCGTCATACGCCATTGCTTGCGCACCGCCACGCTTCGATAAAACTGTGGTGATTGCTGCAGTTAAAGTGGTTTTACCATGGTCAACGTGACCGATGGTGCCAATGTTAACGTGCGGTTTGTTACGCTCAAATTTCGCTTTTGCCACAAGAGTCAACTCCTCTTTTGATTGGTTTGGTTGTTGTGTACATGCAATTGTTGCTGCAATGTATGAGACAAAGGGAACAGAAATTAATTCCCTTTATTCTTCGCAATAATTTCATTCGCGATCGTCTTCGGAACTTCCTCGTAGCTGCTGAATACCATCGAGAAACTTCCGCGTCCTTGTGTACGGGAGCGCATGGAAGTTGCATATCCGAACATCTCGGACAATGGAACATAACCACGAATGATTTGTGCGCCGTTACGAGCTTCCATACCTTCAATTCGTCCACGACGGGAGTTGATATCGCCCATGATGTCGCCCATGTATTCTTCAGGAACTGTGACTTCAACCTTCATGATCGGTTCAAGAATAATAGGATCAGCCTTCTGGACACCGGCTTTCAGCGCCATGGAACCCGCAATTTTGAATGCCATTTCAGATGAGTCAACATCGTGGTAAGATCCGTCAACAATTCGTGCTTTGAGGTCAATCAAAGGATATCCTGCAAGCACGCCGTTGGTCATCGCTTCTTGAATACCGGCGTCGACCGCTGGGATATACTCCCTTGGCACTACACCACCGACCACCTTGTTCTCGAATTCATAACCCTTGCCGCGCTCTAACGGTTCGAGTTCCAGCCAAACATGTCCGTATTGCCCTTTACCGCCTGACTGACGAACGAATTTACCTTCAATCTTGGTTCTGCCCTTAATCGTTTCCTTGTAAGCAACTTGTGGTTTACCAACATTGGCATCCACTTTAAACTCACGCTGCAAACGATCGACAATGATCTCCAGATGGAGTTCACCCATCCCTGAAATGATTGTCTGGCCAGTTTCATGATCAGTGTGAGTTTTAAACGTTGGATCCTCTTCTGCCAGTTTCGCCAGTGCCATACCCATTTTATCCTGGTCAGCCTTGGTCTTCGGTTCAATTGCAACGTCGATGACTGGAGCCGGGAAATCCATCGCTTCCAGAATCACTACGTTCTTCTCGTCACAAAGGGTATCTCCAGTAGTCGTATCTTTGAGTCCTACAGCGGAGGCAATATCCCCAGCATATACCTGCGCAATCTCTTCGCGATGATTCGCATGCATCTGCAGAATTCGTCCGATCCGCTCACGTTTGCCTTTGGTAGAGTTCAGCACATAAGAGCCAGAGCCTAACGTGCCAGAATACACACGGAAGAACGCCAACTTACCTACAAATGGGTCAGTCGCGATTTTAAATGCCAAAGCGGCGAACGGCTCGCTGTCGCTGGAAGGACGGGTCGTCTCTTCCCCATCTTCGGTAATCCCTTTAATCGGAGGAATGTCAAGCGGCGATGGCATATAATCGATCACAGCATCCAGCATCGGTTGTACACCCTTGTTGCGGTAAGACGATCCGCACAAAACCGGGATAATCGTACCTGCGATACAGCCTTTTCGAAGCCCAACCTTGATTTCTTCTGTCGTTAATTGTTCGCCTTCCAGATACTTCATCATGAGGTCTTCATCTTGCTCAGCGACTGCTTCAACCAATTTCAAGCGGTATTCTTCCGCCTGGTCTATGAGATCAGCAGGGATTTCCACTTCGTCAGACGATTTACCCAGGTCATCCGAGTATACGATCGCATTCATCGCAACGAGATCAACCATGCCTTGGAAATGGTCTTCCGCTCCGATCGGCAGTTGAATCGCTACTGGATTTGCACTCAAACGCGTGCGAATTTGGTCCATACACATAAAGAAGTCTGCCCCGATGATATCCATCTTGTTGACATAGCAAATCCGTGGGACATTATATTTATCAGCTTGACGCCAAACGGTTTCGGATTGAGGCTCCACTCCACCTTTTGCATCAAAGACAGTCACAGCACCGTCAAGTACACGCAGTGAACGCTCAACTTCAACCGTGAAGTCGACGTGTCCAGGCGTGTCAATAATATTGATCCGGTGTCCCTTCCACTGAGCGGTGGTCGCAGCAGATGTAATCGTGATGCCGCGCTCTTGCTCTTGTACCATCCAGTCCATGGTTGCTGCACCTTCGTGCACTTCCCCAATTTTATGCACCCGGCCTGTATAGAACAGAATCCGTTCAGTTGTGGTGGTCTTACCGGCGTCAATATGTGCCATAATCCCAATGTTTCTTGTATTTTCTAATGCAAAATCACGAGCCACTTAACGTCCTCCTTTCTTGCCAAAAATTCAATTGCTTAAACCACTGTCTACCAACGATAATGAGAGAACGCCTTGTTAGCTTCAGCCATTTTATGCATATCTTCGCGGCGTTTCACTGCGGCGCCAGTATTGTTAGCTGCATCCATGATTTCAGCAGCGAGTTTTTCTGTCATTGACTTCTCATTGCGATTGCGTGAAAAGTTGACCAACCAACGAATGCCAAGCGTCGAACGGCGTTCTGGACGAACTTCGATTGGAACCTGATAGTTCGCACCCCCAACGCGGCGAGCTTTGACCTCCAGAACAGGCATAATATTTTTAAGCGCTGCGTCAAAAATTTCAACTGGATCCTTGCCAGTGCGTTCACGTATCATATCGAACGCTTCATAGACCAATCCCTGCGCTGTTCCCTTCTTACCATCATACATCACTTTATTCACCAAGCGGGTTACTACCTTGCTCCCATAAATGGGATCAGGCAATACATCCCGACGTGGAACCGGACCTTTGCGTGGCATGTATGTCGCCTCCTTCCATTCAGTCAATTATAGTTTTTTAAATGGCTTGATTATTTTTTTGCTTTAGGCAGTTTTGCACCATACTTGGAACGCGATTGCATACGGTCTTTAACCCCTGCTGTATCAAGCGCTCCACGAACAATGTGATAACGTACTCCTGGCAAGTCTTTCACCCTTCCACCCCGAACAAGAACAACGGAGTGCTCTTGCAGGTTGTGGCCGATGCCTGGGATATACGCTGTTACTTCGATTCCGTTGGTTAAACGTACACGAGCATACTTGCGCAATGCCGAGTTCGGTTTTTTAGGAGTCATGGTTCCTACACGGGTGCATACGCCACGCTTCTGAGGAGACGATTGGTTCGTTTGCTCCTTCTCAAAGCTGTTGTATCCTTTTTGCAGCGCAGGTGCAGTAGATTTCTTCTGAATCACTGCACGACCCTTGCGAACGAGTTGATTAATTGTAGGCATGACGACACCTCCTCTCAAAATTTAAGTCCACAGAGCCGGGCGGCTCACTGTTGCTCAAAATTAAACAAACATTTACTCTTCCACAATTGCTACAGCAGCTGCAGCAACCGCGATGCCACATGCCTTGCCTAGCTGTTTCATAGAGTCCACCCAAACAAGCGGCGTTCCCTTCTGTTGGCATAAAGATACAATTGGGGTAATGAGCTGGCGGTCTGCATCCTTAGACAATACTACAGACTTAACTACCTGATTTTCTAAGGACTTCAGAGTTTGATTCGTTCCGATCGCGAGTTTCCTCGCCTGTTTGACCCGATCGTACGACATCCGCCCATCCTCCTTGTTTCTTGACCAAACATCTCAGGCACACTAAGACATTCTAGCAGGGCCTACCCAGCATGTCAACTGAAACGGGCGTGCCATTTTTAAATTGTGCGGCAAAAGACAACAGCCATGCCTCCCGGCCAGGGAAACATGGCTGTCATTCTGCCTAGTCTGTTCCTAAACCGTTTCTACTTCTACAGGCTTCGAATCGGTTTTCTCCACAGTCTCGCTGACAGTTTCTTCAGTTTCAGCACCCTGCATCATTTTAATGTTGCGATAGCGGGACATTCCTGTTCCTGCCGGGATCAGCTTGCCGATGATGACATTCTCTTTGAGCCCGAGCAAACGGTCCACTTTGCCTTTGATGGCCGCGTCTGTCAAGACACGTGTGGTTTCCTGGAAGGAAGCCGCAGACAGGAAAGAATCGGTCTCCAGCGATGCTTTGGTAATTCCAAGCAATGCTGGACGCGCTACAGCAGGCTCTCCGCCCGCCATGAATGCTTTATGGTTCGCTTCTTCAAATTCATAAATATCCACGTAGGTACCAGGCAGCAGTTCTGTTGTTCCGCTGTCGGCAATGCGGACTTTGCGCAGCATTTGGCGAACCATTACTTCAATGTGCTTATCGTTGATATCCACACCCTGCAGACGGTATACCCGCTGCACTTCGCGCAGCAGATAATTCTGCACGCCGCGAACACCTTTGACCTTGAGCATGTCTTTGGGATCAACTGATCCTTCAGTCAACTCGTCGCCAGCTTCTACTTTCTGTCCAACCGAAACGCGCACCCTGGAGCCGTATGGCACCGCATAAGTTTTGGACTCCGCATCGCCAGTAATTTCAATCTCGCGCTTATCCTTCACTTCACGGATTTCCTTGACCTCACCATCAAACTCAGTGATGATCGCCTGCCCTTTTGGATTACGTGCTTCGAACAACTCTTGAATACGCGGCAAGCCTTGGGTGATGTCGTCGCCGGCTACGCCACCTGTGTGGAACGTACGCATGGTCAGCTGAGTTCCTGGTTCACCGATCGATTGAGCTGCAATAATTCCAACGGCCTCACCAATTTCCACCATGTTGCCGGTGGCCAAATTACGTCCGTAGCATTTAATGCAAACGCCATGACGGGTTCTGCATGTCTGTACGGAGCGAATATGCACACTGTTGATACCCGCCTCAAGCATAATGCGTGCAATTTCTTCATCAATCAACTGATTCTTCGCACACAACAGTTGATTGGTTTCCGGATGATAAATATTTGCAAACGAGACGCGACCCACGATCCGGTCATTCAGATCTTCAATGACTTCACGTCCATCGCGGATTTCATCAACGATGATCCCCTTATCTGTACCACAGTCATCCGCTCGGACAATCACATCTTGCGCAACGTCCACTAAACGACGGGTTAAGTAACCCGAGTCAGCTGTACGCAGTGCTGTATCCGCCAACCCTTTGCGGGCGCCATGCGTGGAGATAAAGTACTCCAATACAGTAAGCCCTTCGCGGAAGTTGGATCTAATTGGCAGCTCGATGATGCGTCCTGATGGGTTAGCCATCAATCCACGCATACCAGCAAGCTGAGTGATCTGAGAAACGTTGCCTCGAGCTCCTGAGTCCTGCATCATAAAGATCGGATTCAAACGTTCCAAACTGTTGATCAATAATTCACGGATATCATCCCTGGCGTTTTCCCAGATTGAAATTACCTGTTTGTAACGCTCGTCTTCTGTGATTAATCCGCGGCGGTATTGGTTAACCACCAGCGATACCTTCTTGTCAGCTTCAGCCAAAATGTCTACTTTCTTCTCCGGCACTTTGATATCGGCTACGGAAACAGTGATGCCCGCTATAGTCGAGTACTTGAACCCAAGTGCTTTCACCAGATCGAGGATTTCGGCAGTTTGGGTCGTTCCATACCGACGGAAGACCTCCGCGATGATCACGCCCAACGTTTTACGAATCACAGCCTCTTGCTGGGGAATCGCTTTTACTCTGTCCCTCAGGTTGACCCCTTTTTCAAGGACAAAATATTCTTCCGGCGTACCGTTCAGAATATTTTCAATGTGAGGAGAGTTAATAAAAGGGAAGTCTGCCGGGAAAATTTCATTGAAAATAATTTTACCAATGGTAGTCATCAGCATTCCGTTGTGCTGAGCCGGTGTAAATGAAGTTTTGTTCAGCACGCGAGCCGGGATGATGACACGCGTATGCAGTGCCATTTGACCGCTTTCGTACGCACAAATCGCTTCATTGATCGACGTAAATATGCGGCCTTCGTCTTTGCCGCCTGGACGGTCAATGGTCAGATAATAAGCACCAAGCACCATATCCTGCGTCGGAGTCACAACAGGCTTGCCGTCTTTTGGATTCAGAATGTTGTGTGCAGCGAGCATGAGCAGACGTGCTTCTGCCTGCGCCTCTGCGGACAGCGGCACGTGCACCGCCATTTGGTCTCCGTCAAAGTCGGCGTTGTAAGCCGTACAAACTAACGGATGCAGCTTGATCGCGCGTCCTTCAACCAACGTAGGTTCAAATGCCTGAATCCCTAAACGGTGCAGTGTAGGAGCACGGTTGAGCAGAACGGGATGTTCTTTGATTACTTCTTCTACAACGTCCCACACATCAGGTGAAACACGTTCTACTTTGCGTTTTGCTGATTTGATGTTATGCGCTAATCCTTTTGCTACCAATTCCTTCATGACAAATGGTTTGAACAGCTCAAGGGCCATCTCTTTTGGCAAACCGCATTGGTACATTTTCAAGTGAGGTCCAACCACAATCACAGAACGGCCGGAATAGTCTACCCGTTTGCCAAGCAAATTCTGGCGGAAACGTCCTTGCTTCCCTTTTAACATATGGGAAAGCGACTTAAGCGGACGGTTGCCAGGACCGGTAACCGGTCTGCCGCGGCGGCCGTTGTCGATTAACGCATCGACAGCTTCCTGCAGCATGCGTTTCTCGTTCTGCACAATAATATCAGGAGCGCCTAAATCAAGCAGTCGCTTCAGTCGATTGTTCCGGTTGATCACACGACGGTACAAGTCGTTCAAATCAGAGGTCGCAAATCGACCGCCATCCAATTGCACCATCGGGCGAAGTTCGGGTGGAATCACAGGCAGCACATCCAGGATCATCCAGGATGGCACGTTTTTCGAAGACCGGAAAGCTTCCATCACTTCCAGACGCTTCACGGCACGATTACGACGCTGCCCTTGAGCCGTTTTAAGCTCTTCCTTCAACATCTGAACTTCTTTTTCAATATTGATATCACTCAAAAGGGATTTAATGGCTTCCGCACCCATACCTGCTTCAAATGCATAACCATACTTTTCCCGATTTGCACGATATTCCTTCTCAGACAGCAGCTGCTTCTTCTCTAAAGGAGTATCCCCCGGGTCGGTTACCACATAGGATGCAAAATAGATAACCTCTTCCAGCGAGCGCGGCGACATATCGAGCACTAGACCCATGCGCGAAGGAATGCCTTTAAAATACCAAATGTGAGAAACGGGCGCTGCCAGCTCAATGTGCCCCATCCGCTCCCGGCGCACCTTCTGACGAGTGACTTCCACGCCGCAGCGATCACAAACTACACCCTTGTAACGAACGCGCTTGTATTTACCGCAATGGCACTCCCAATCACGCGTTGGTCCGAAGATCTTTTCACAAAAGAGTCCTTCTTTTTCCGGTTTTAACGTCCGATAATTGATCGTCTCCGGCTTCTTCACTTCACCATGGGACCATGAGCGAATTTTTTCGGGAGAAGCTAGACCAATTTTCATATACTCAAAGTTATTGACGTCTAACAAGAGGCCTTACCTCCCTAGTTTTAATCCTCGCCAATCTCATGTGCTTCCAAATTCAGGTTGAGCTTCTCACCTGCATCGTCATCTTCATCGCTCTCGCGCATGACAATCTCCTGCTCATCCCCGGAGAGAATCTTGACATCCATCCCCAGCGACTGAAGCTCTTTGATCAGCACTTTAAACGATTCAGGAACACCTGGCTCCGGAACGTTCTCGCCTTTGACAATCGACTCGTAGGTTTTCACACGACCGACAACATCGTCTGATTTCACCGTAAGAATTTCCTGCAGTGTATAAGCAGCGCCATAAGCTTCAAGCGCCCAAACTTCCATTTCCCCGAAACGCTGTCCACCAAACTGCGCCTTACCGCCAAGCGGCTGCTGGGTAACCAAGGAATACGGCCCTGTGGAACGTGCATGAATCTTGTCATCCACTAGATGGTGAAGTTTCAGCATGTACATGACACCAACTGTCACGCGGTTCTCAAACGGTTCACCCGAACGACCGTCGTACAGCACCGTTTTCCCATCACGCGAAAGTCCGGCTTCTTCCAGCGTATCAAATACATCTTCATCGCGAGCGCCATCGAAGACTGGCGAAGCTACACGTAAGCCGAGCGCTCTGGCTGCCATGCCCAGATGAACTTCCAGCACCTGGCCGATATTCATCCGCGAAGGCACGCCCAGCGGGTTCAATACGACTTGTACAGGTGTACCATCTGGCAAGAACGGCATATCCTCTTCCGGCATAATCCGGGCGACGACCCCTTTGTTGCCGTGGCGTCCTGCCATTTTATCCCCTTCGGAAATTTTCCGTTTTTGCGCAATATAAACCCGAACCAACTGATTCACACCTGGCGGCAATTCGTCGCCGTTTTCGCGGGTAAATACCTTCACATCGACAACAATACCTGCTCCGCCATGCGGAACGCGCAGCGAGGTATCGCGAACTTCTCTGGCTTTCTCACCAAAAATCGCGTGCAGCAGCCGCTCTTCCGCGGTGAGTTCTGTAACCCCTTTTGGAGTCACCTTGCCCACCAGAATGTCGCCAGCTTCAATCTCTGCACCAATGCGAACGATTCCGCGGTCATCCAGATTCTTGAGCGCGTCTTCCCCAACATTTGGAATATCGCGGGTAATCTCTTCGGGCCCTAATTTGGTATCCCGTGCTTCCGATTCATATTCTTCAATATGAATGGAAGTATAGACGTCTTCTTTCACCAACTTCTCCGACAGCAGAATCGCGTCCTCGTAGTTGTACCCTTCCCAGGTCATGAAAGCAACCACGACGTTTTTGCCAATGGCCATTTCACCCTGATCGGTAGCAGGTCCATCTGCAATCACATCGCCTTTGCGCACCGTTTCACCTTCGCGGACAAGCGGACGCTGGTTGATGCAAGTACCTTGGTTGGAACGTGAGAATTTCAGCAATCTATACTTGCGAAGGTCACCTTTGACCTGATTGCCGTCAACCTGAATTTGCTCCCGGATCCAAATTTGGGCTGCATCTACACGCTCAACAATGCCGTTATGCTTGGATACAACAGCAACACCTGAATCTTTGGCCGATTTATGCTCCATACCAGTTCCAACAAAAGGAGAATCCGGTACAAGCAGTGGAACTGCCTGCCGCTGCATGTTCGACCCCATCAAGGCACGGTTTGCATCGTCATTTTCCAGGAACGGAATCAACGCGGTAGCAACCGATACCACCTGCTTAGGCGACACATCAACGTAATGGACACGATCGTTCTTAAAGATCAACGTTTCTTCCTTGTAACGAACGATAACCTGGTCTTCCAGGAAGTCGCCTTGGTCTGACAACTTCACGTTTGCTTGCGCAATGACGTAAGTGTCTTCCTCATCAGCAGTTAAATAGTCTATATGATCAGTTACTTGATGCGTATCCCCATCCACTCGGCGGTAGGGTGTTTCGATAAACCCATACTCATTGATGCGCGCATAGGTGGACAAAGAGTTGATCAACCCGATGTTCGGTCCCTCAGGCGTCTCAATCGGGCACATCCTGCCGTAGTGAGAGTGATGCACGTCACGCACTTCAAAACCTGCCCGCTCCCGGGTTAAGCCTCCAGGACCGAGCGCTGACAGCCGACGCTTATGCGTCAGTTCCGCAAGAGGATTGGTTTGATCCATAAACTGTGACAGCTGCGACGAACCGAAAAACTCCTTAATTGCAGCAATTACAGGACGGATGTTGATTAATGCCTGCGGAGTAATTGCATTCGTATCCTGAATGGACATGCGCTCACGAACTACGCGTTCCATTCGCGACAAACCGATTCGAAACTGGTTTTGCAGCAGTTCGCCCACGGAACGCAGACGGCGATTGCCGAGATGATCAATGTCGTCCGTGCCCCCTACACCATGAAGCAAGTTCATGAAATAAGAAATGGACGCCAGAATATCGGAAGCGGTAATATGCTTTACCGATTTATCGATGATTCCGTTTCCGATTACCTTGATGATTTTATTGTCTGCACCCGGCGCAAAAATCTGAATTTCCTGCAGACGGATGGTTTCTTCTTCAACTACACCTGAAGTGGAGCGATAGTCGACGAAGTTGACTGCTTCCTCAATGGCCGGCAATATTTTGTCCAACACTCGGCGGTCAATGACGTCGCCTGCCTCTGCAATCACTTCGCCCGTGCGAGGATCCACCAGAGTTTCAGCAAGTCTTTGATTGAGCAGACGGTTTTTTATGTGCAATTTTTTATTGATCTTGTAACGTCCGACATTTGCAAGATCGTAACGTTTTGGATCAAAAAATCTTGAAATCAATAAATTTCGAGCATTTTCCAGTGTAGGTGGTTCACCTGGACGCAATCTCTCATAGATTTCTAAGAGAGCTTTTTCAGAGGATTCCGTATTATCTTTATCAAGCGTGTTGCGTAAAAACTCATCTTCACCCAGCAGGTTGATGATTTCCGCATCCGTGGACAAACCTAACGCACGCAAGAGGACTGTCACCGGAATTTTTCTTGTGCGGTCAATTCGAACGTACATGATATCCTTGGCATCTGTTTCCAGTTCAAGCCAAGCGCCGCGGTTTGGAATTACCGTAGCTGTATAAGTCTTCTTGCCATTCTTATCTGTCTTCGTATTGAAATAAACAGACGGGGAACGCACGAGTTGACTTACGATCACACGTTCGGCGCCATTAATGATAAACGTACCTGTGTCTGTCATTAATGGGAAGTCGCCCATAAACACTTCCTGTTCCTTCACTTCACCGGTCTCCCGGTTAATGAGACGAACCTTGACGCGCAGCGGTGCAGCATATGTGACATCTCGCTCTTTGGATTCTTCCACATCATACTTTGGTTCACCAAGGCTGTAGTCAATAAATTCCAGCACGAGATTGCCTGTGAAATCCTGGATTGGGGAAATGTCTGCGAACATTTCTTTAAGGCCTTCATCCAAGAACCACTGATAGGACTTCTGCTGGATCTCGATCAGGTTTGGCAACTCCAGTACTTCTTGTATCCTGGAGTAGGTCCTGCGTTGACGTCGGCCGAATTGCACGAGTTGTCCTGGCAAAATCTTTTCACCCCTCAACCATGGTATTCGCCTGATGAAAAAAATAAAAATGGGTCTTCAGGAAGGAGATCCACATTTTTAGCCGAAAAGGTAATACAACAATTAATAACCAACCACCCAGCAACAGAGTAAACTAGTTATAGGTGATTGGCGTAAACCGCTCCTTCGACAGGAAGCGGAATTTACTTATCAAGATAATTCGACATTTCATAACGATAACATATCCCCACATCTTTGTCAAAATATCTCTTATATTTTTCATGAATCCATAAATGCAACCGGTGTTCGGCATCGATAAATGTAATAGCCCGCATCACGTTCCACGTCATGCACTTCTGCAAATAATTCCTTCAGCTTTTTCTTCGCCGATGGTGCTCCTTGTTTTTTCTGAATCACTACCCAGAGTTCCCCATCTGCACGCAGACGGTTAACCGCTTCTTCAAAAATCGAGAATACGACCGCTTTGCCTGCCCGCACAGGCGGATTGGTTAAAATGCGCGTGAAATCCGCTGCCCCGACACTCTCAAACAAATCACTTACGATCACTTCCGCATTCGTAATTGCATTTTGCCGAGCGTTTGTTTGCGCGAGCTGCACAGCTCGTTCGTTCACGTCTGCCAGCAGCACCCGTCCGCGGTGAGCGAGTTTTGCCGCTGTCAAACCAATCGGACCGTAACCGCATCCCATATCCAGCACCTGCGCATCCTCTGGTATGTCCATTACTTTAATCAATAACTGTGATCCAAAATCGATGCCGCGTTTGGAAAATACGCCACTATCTGTCCAGAAGGCCAGTGCAAAGCCTCGCAATTCTGTTCGAAACAGCTGGCGTGCAGAGCTTGCAGAGGGCTTCGATGAAAAATAGTGATCCGACATGCCACCAACCTCCTAGGCGAACCCTTCTGTGTAGAATTTACCGTTACAACAGCAGGAAATCAAATCCACCGCCATTTCCGGTGTTCTCACAATCTAGGCTTGCTTAAGTCAGAATTTCATAGGGCAAACATCATGAGTCTGGCATATGTTAGACTAGAAACCATTTTGAAGAGGTGGCAATATGCCGAAAAAAGTTAACCCAACAGTTTCTTTTTCACTTCGCCCCTATACATTTGCCGATAATCCCTTCTTAGTAAAATTAGTCCAGGAGCAAATGCAGCCCATCCTCGAAAATGCAACCGGGGCGCCTTACAATCCGGAACAATTCTTGTATCATGTGCAAACTTCCCACGCGCGCATTTTGGAATCCGACAACAGACCCATCGGTTTCTTCACCTATCTGCCCCTTTATGAAGAAGGGCGATTGCTGTTTTCATCGATGATCCTGGAGCAGGAATTTCAAGGACGCGGTATCGGGAAAAAGGTGTTTGAATTCATTGAACAAGAAGCACTTCGATTAAATTGTCCTGAAGTGGAAGTCGAAGTGCAGCGCGGCAACGATGGTGCGCTCAGGCTTTATCGCGAATTGGGCTATCAGGAAGTGGCGGTCCCATGGGAACATACGATTCGACTTCGCAAGTACATTACACAGGAAAACATCACTCGAGTACTTGAGCCCGAGCCTGAACCCGTCCCCGCTGCGGGTACCGCGCGCAAGCCAGCCGCCGCAGTGGGCGCTGCGAAGAAAGCGGCTAAATCTTCACCTCGCACGTCAGTCAAACCGTCCCGCACTACACGCACTCGTTCTGCTGGATCAAATGGCTTAAAAAGCTTCAGGTAAAGAAGTTATACTATCTTATAAGTTTAAAAAACCCTTCTTGCCGATGCAAGAAGGGTTTTTTAAACTTATAACAAGTATAACTTCTTTACCTGAAGCTTTTTAAGCCATTTGAACCAGCAGAACGAATGCGTGTAGTGCGGGACGGTTTGGCTGACGTGCGAGGTGAAGATTTAGCCGCTTTCTTCGCAGCGCCCACTGCGGCGGCTGGCTTGCGCG
>JAQBPP010000002.1 GCA_028287455.1 Bacilli bacterium
CACGAATCATCTTAACCAACGCTTCGCTGCCCCAGTCTTCTTTTCCCTTACCCTGTAAACCGTTCTCTGCAGGGAAAGAAAAATCGTAAAACATCAGATCCACTTTGCCAAACTCTGTCAGTAATTCTTGCGATTGATTGTACAAATACTCTCTGTAGCTTGCGAAATTACGCTTTTCACTGTCTGCCAAAAAGTCCGGATCCAATCGCAACGGGTGCTTAGGATCAACTGTATAATGCGGATGTTGCCAATCGATCAACGAATAGTAGAAGCCTACCTTCATTTCGCGTTTGCGAAACGCTTCCACCATAGGTCTCAGCAAATCGCGGCCTGCCGGTGTATTTGTCGCCTTATAATCGGTATATTTCGAGTCCCATAAGCAAAACCCCTCGTGATGTTTGGTTGTAATTACAAAGTATTTCATGCCCGCCTCGGATGCTACCTTGGCCCACAGCTCTGGATCGTACAAATCAGGATCAAATCGTGTGAAATATTTGTTGTACTGCTCAGTGGTCATTCTTTCCCGCGACTTGATCCACTCATGTCTGGCTGCCAGCGAATATAAACCCCAATGGATAAACAGCCCGAACCGATCCTGGGTAAACCAGGAGCTGTCTCCAACTGTTGGTGTTATTTCATAATTCATCTTGTTCCCTCCCACTTTTCAGCAAACACTCCTGCTATTTTGATCTCAGTGTACAATGAATTCCAATATCGTTTATAGGCTGAATCCGCTTTTTTCAGGGGGGAAATCTACACTGGTCGAATTATTTAAGGAACAATGGTAGAGCCTAATTCTATGCCAACTTCTGAAAGGGTCAAGAATCCCCCTTGATTTATGTCCTAGTTATAGCGTAATATTTTGTTTGTTACACGAAATATTTTAATACGAAATATTCGTGCTGAAAGTGTAAAGGAGGTGTGAGAATTGACGAATGAACCGGAATCAGTTGCAGGGGCCAGGGAGCTAATGCGCTCATTTCGTCAGGTTTATCGTACGATGACACAGTTAATGCGAACACAAGCAGATACTGTTGGCCTAACTCCGGTACAAATGATGGTGGTACGCACACTTGCTGAAGAGTCAAACCTATCCCTCAGTGAATTGGCAGATCGGATTCAACTTGGGTGCAGTACTGTTAGCGGTGTGGTCAAGCGGCTAGTTGAGTGTGAAGTAGTGGAACGTGATCGTTTGGATGAAGACCAGCGAACAGTAGCCATCCGTCTGACGGAAAAAGGAAGGCAAATAGATAATCAAGTATTTGACGACCATTCCTTAATGTCCCAACTACTAGATAGATTTCTGCAATTTCCTAAGCAAGATATACAAACCTTACTCAAGTTGCATCAAGAATTAATCCATATATTGAATGCTGAAATCAGAGAATAGATCCGCTAAAGATAGAGGGAGAGAAAGCAATAAATGAAGAGTACTAATCAAATTACCAATCAGCCAATTCGCACTGGCACCATGTTTGCTGTAATGCTTGCTGGAGCTTTTGTCGCATTCTTAAATCAAACATTGATCAATGTAGCATTGCCTCAAATTATGGATCGGCTGCACATATCTGCTACAACTGCAGATTGGTTGACCACCATTTTTATGCTGGTGAACGGGATCGTCATTCCCATTACAGCGTTTTTGATGGGACGGTTTACGACGAGACAGTTGTACCTGACAGCCATGGGCCTTTTTACAGTAGGCACGCTAATCTGTGCTATTGCTCCGAATTTCTCCGTTATTTTGATCGGACGTGTCGTCCAGGCCGCTGGCGCCGGGATCCTGTTCCCATTAATTACGAATGTAATTTTCACTATTTTTCCACCTGGGCGTCGCGGCTTTGCCATGGGTATTTTTGGCGTTGCCATGAACTTCGCACCGGCCATTGGACCAACTTTGTCCGGGTGGGTTGTGGAATATTATTCCTGGCGTGTCCTTTTCTTTATTATATTCCCAATAGCACTTATTGATTTTCTTGCAGCCATTTTCCTGACAAAAAATGTCTCAGAAACGAGTCGACCAAAGCTCGACGTACTAGGCGTGATCCTGTCTACGATTGGATTTGGCGCTCTGCTGTACGGTTTCGCGGAGGTCGGTCCCAAAGGCTGGGGTAATCCTGAGATCCTGTCGATGTTTATTATAGGCGTCATCTGTACAGCCTTATTTGTTTGGCGTCAGTGGGTCACCAGCCATCCTATTTTGGAGTTTCGGATTTTTCGGTATCGAATGTTTACTTTGACAACAGTAATTAATGTTCTGGTGACAATGGCAATGTTTGCCGGAATCATCTTAATGCCATTTTACATGCAGAATGTGCGGGGATTCTCATCTCTTCAATCAGGATTAATGCTTTTACCCGGTGGCATTATAATGGGAGTCATGTCTCCGATTACAGGCAAATTGTTTGATAAATTCGGAGCTAAATGGCTGACTGTTGTCGGGATGGCGATTACGATTGTTACGTCTTATGCACTAACACGACTTCAGTTGAATACTACTTTTTCCTATGTGACAGCAGTTTACACCGCTCGGATGTTTGGCATGTCGATTGTAATGATGCCCATTTTCACAGCAGGATTAAATGAACTCGCATTGAGCTTAAATAGGTACGGAACTGCGATGGTCAATACATTACGGATGATCGCAGGCGCTGTTGGCATGGCTTTCTTCGTATCGATCATGACTAATCAAGCTGCTGCTCACACAATTGAAATTGCTACGCAACAGAACATCCTGCAGACAGATACAACACGTATGATGGCAGCGGTTCGACAAGCGACAGTAATTGGAATCAATGATGCGTTTCTGGTAGCTACTGGTCTGACTATAGTCGGGTTTCTATTGTCATTTTTCATCCGAAGAACTTCACCCCAGGAGGACACGATCACGAATCGCGAAAAAAATTCCAGGGAGGACAAACCGGTGTCCCGCCTGGTTGCTGAAGACTGATCCAACTGATTTAAAAGGAGATATTACAAACATGCAAAATGAACAAATCAAACAAATCCATGAGATTCCTCTCTCGATCTTAGATCTTGCCCCGGTTGTAGTCGGAGGCACAGCGGCGCAATCCTTACAAAACACGCTTGATCTTGCACGTCATGCCGAACAATGGGGTTACAACCGCTACTGGCTTGCAGAACATCACAACATGCCTGGGATTGCCAGTTCAGCCACTTCAGTTGTCATTGGCCATGTAGCGGCCGGTACGAAAACAATCCGTGTCGGTTCAGGCGGAATTATGCTGCCCAATCATGCTCCACTTGTAATTGCTGAGCAATTCGGGACGCTGGAGTCCCTCTTTCCAGGCCGAATCGATCTGGGGCTTGGCCGAGCTCCAGGGTCAGATCAATTAGCAGCGCGCGCTCTGCGGCGCAACTTAGGCAGTGACGGGGAGGATTTCCCGGAACAAGTCAATGAACTGCGCAACTTCTTTAACCCAACTGCGGAATCAAGTCAGATGGGCGTGAGAGCCGTTCCTGGCGAAGGACTGAACATTCCGATTTGGCTGCTTGGTTCCAGCGGCTTTAGCGCGCGGTTAGCTGGGCACCTTGGTCTTCCGTTCGCTTTTGCCAGCCATTTCGCACCTGATTATCTGCTGCCTGCGTTAGAACTTTATCGTAAGTATTTCCGGCCATCGGAAGCATTGGAACAACCTTACGCGATGGTAGGTGTAAACGTGATCGCTGCCGACTCCGCAGAAGAGGCCCACAGACTGGCAACTTCACATCAGCAGCAGTTTCTAAACATCATCCGCGGGCGTACCGGCCAGCTAAATCCGCCTGTGGACAGCATGGAGCCGTTATGGACGCCACAGGAAAAAGCCATTGTTCTCAAACAATTAAGCTACACGATTGTCGGCGACAAAAATACAGTTCGAGATCGACTGCAGGCTGTGCTAAACGAAACTCAGGCAGACGAATTGATTTCGGCTGGCCAGATTTATGATCATGAGGCCCGCTTGCACTCATATCAACTTTTAGCTGATGCGGTCAAAGGATAACCTGTCGCTCGTATCCCCCCTGCTTTAACAAATTCTCTGTTCATCCCCAACCTTCTTCCGTTCTTTCACACTATCTGTTTGACAGGAAATTCCACTGGATGGGGCCAGAAAAATCATAGTTTAATAAAATCGGATTCCTGTTAGCACGGGGATCCGATTTTTTTCAGAAGGAATCAATTGCCATTTGTAGAACTTACTTAGACACGTTGTGTTTTTTTCAAACCATCAGATGGAGGATACTAATGAAGGCATGTTCGTTCGTTCCAGCGGCAACTCAAATGATCTATGATATGGGTCTTGAGCAAGATTTATATGGAGTTACTTTTGAATGTCCGTCAGACAAACCCAAGATCGTCCGCTCTATTCTGGAAGATAATAACTACACCTCAGAAGAAATTGATCGTATCATCTCGGAATATAAAAAATCAGATAAATCGCTTTATTATGTAGAGATGGATCTTCTGCAATCAGTTGCTCCCGATGTGGTTTTCACCCAATCGGTTTGCGATGTATGTCAAATTGGCACTTCTTATGTGGAACGAGCCATCGGCTCCTTAACACCTTACCCTCAGATAGTCCCTTTAATGCCAAGAAACCTTGAGAATGTATTTAGAAATGCATTGGAAATTGCTGAAGCATTTGGTAAACCGGAAAATGGCGTTCAGTACATAAATCAATTAAATGAACGGATTGACAATATAATTGATACTTTAAGAAAGCATCGATCTCCCCTGCGCAGGGTCATGGTGATGGAATGGATGAAACCCATTTACAATTGTGGCCACTGGATCCCCTATCAAATCAGTTTAGCCGGTGGAGCTGATGCGCTGTCCAACCCGTCCGGTTACTCCGTGGTCACTTCCTGGGATCGTGTTGTTGAATATAATCCAGAAGTGTTAGTGGTTGCCCCTTGCGGTTTTAATGTAGAACGCGCTGCAAAAGAAGTCGAAGTTTTAACAACTTTGTCAGGCTGGAATGATTTAAATTGCGTAGTTTCAGGCCAAGTGTACGTGGCTGATGCAGATCTATTTACACAGCCATGCGCAGCTGGTTTGGTGGATGGAATTGAAGTTCTAGCCGCTCTTTTTCACCCGCAGATTTTTGAAGTACCTACAAGGTTGACGCATAAAGCAGCGAAATTCACTGATCTTTTAACAGCCCATACTGTTTAACCCCTCAGAACTGGTTGGCACAGGACGGAGATTGCAATGAACGATTTACTGGAAATTCAGCACTGTTTTATATGGCCAGAGCAGCAAACGAGCGGGAAGGAATCGACGATGTTGAATACGCACGTGGAACGAAGGTTTTTAAGGAGTGAGCTTTTCGATGCATCATAAACAGTCTGACAATCCCACTAGTCGGCCAGAAGTTGTTCGTCTAACACCATCGGGAAGTTTCACATGGAATCCCGCTCAGTTGGACGTTACAATTTCTGATGACTGCATTGCGATGCAAACCAAGAGGGATCTAGCGTCGATCAGTTCGGGGATTGTAGGAAGCGGCTTTGTAACTATAAACAGTCTCGTGAACTATAAAGTGGACTCAAGTTACAATTGCAGCAATCCAGTTCAAGATCTATTCAATCGACTGAATAAAGCCAATCTTCGCCCGGAGCGATCTTCTGCACTCTTGACAGCAGCAGTACTTTCGGACGCCGGCTGGTATGACGCATCGGACAAAGATTTCTCACTGCTTGTTTGCGCAACAACTGGATTTTCTAATTCAGCTCGAGCAGGAGAATACCTGCCGGAACGAGATATCAGTCATTTAGTGGGAACTGTCAATCTTATGGTTGTCATTGACGGCTGTTTAAATGACGCCGCATTCGTGAATTCGATCATTACAGTGACTGAGGCCAAATCGGCAGCTTTGCAGGATTTGGAAATTCGAACAAAGACGGGATCGATTGCCACAGGCACCACCACTGATGCTATAATCGTTGCATCCACGCAAAACCAATCTTGCCGCACGATTGAATATGCCGGTCTCGCAACCCGTTTCGGATACATGTTAGCCAGATGTGTTCACCAAGCCACTTTTGACAGCGGAATGCGGTATAAAGAGCGAGCAAACTCTAAAATTCAATCAGGAAGGGGTGTTGACTCCGATCCAGACATAACTCAATTCTTTGCCTGAAGTTTTTCCACGTTACCATGCGCAAAGCATCATTTATGCTGTAAAACCCGACTTCAAGACTCTCACTGCTCGTTGTTAATTCGCCTCCTATGGGCCTTCCAAGGAACAGGGTATTGCAGATACATCCTGTTACATTTTGGAATACTCCGCAGAACTTGATTACTTCAATCTCAATGCCCGATTCTTCTTTTACTTCTCGAATTACTGCCTGCGTAAGCGACTCGCCTTCTTCTACCTGTCCACCAGGAAACTCCCAACCTCTACGAGGACCCCGAATCAGTAACATGTTTCCTTCATCATTCAAAATAACTGCAGCAGCCGAAACAATGTGTTTTGGAGTGCTCACCTTAATCCCTCCTTAAATGTCCAAGCAATCAAATGTTAAAAGCACCAGTAATGTGTAAATCTGTCGCTGTTACCTGATTTGATTCATCAGATAACAGGTAAACTATACCGTACGCCATATCTTCACTTGTTTGTAAACGGCCAGACGGAATTCTCTGTTTAGCCATAGCGAACAGATCCTGTGTAGTTTTACCCTCTTTGATGAATCTGTCGATCTCTCCTTCGGATGCTACCCACCCGACCGTGATCCAGTTGGATCGAATCCCATATTGAGCATAATTATGTGCGATGTGTTTGCTAAGTGTGTTTAGAGCTCCCTTCGAGCAGGCATAAGCTGCTAAATCCTCTCCCCCTTTGTATCCGTGAGTAGAACCCATATGGACGATGGAACCGCCCCCACCTCTTTTCATGTATTCTATCGCATATTTTGAACAAAAAAAGGCTGATTTTATATTGACAGTAAACACCTGGTCAAATAAATCTTCATCCGTCTCTATTAAAGTTGCCCGGGGAAATATGCCTGCATTATTGACTAAACCATCCAGTCTGCCAAAGTACTCATAGGTTTTTTCCATCAAACTCTTACAGTTTTCTAAGTTGCTTAAGTCCCCTGGAATAAACAAGACCTCAGAATTATACTTCTGTTTGATTTCATAGGCTACTTGTTCTCCGTCATTCTGACTTCTTCCTGAGATTACTACATGAGCCCCTTCACTAGCTGTTACCAATGCAACTCCTTTGCCTATCCCTTTCGTACCGCCTGTAATTATAACCACTTTGTCTTTCAATCGATTAGCCATTCGGTTATCCTCCTCAGTTGATGTCTTTTTTCATTTCAATTTGGAAAAAAGACCGTGCGAAAGCCTCGCACGGTTATCTTGAAAAAATAAGCGCTAGTCGTTCATTACGCGGGTCAGCCAACCACTCATCCAAAATTGTTTCAGCTTGTTGAAGGCTGCAAGTCCGCTGATCTTCGAGTAAGGCAACTAGTAAAGTATCTCGATCTCCGCTTCGCAGTGCTTCAATTTTTGCCTCAGCTTGCCGCCAACGCTCAATCATCACATTCACAACTGTTTTACGTGGAAGGTCACAAACACCTACTCCGCGAATTCCTGCTCCACTCACAATTCCCTGACATTCGATGACGAGGTCCTCGGGAAACCCTTTGATGATCGGGCCTTTGTTAGGAATGTTCACTTGGTAGGTTCCTTCACTATCATTAACCAAGGAATTAATAATAGGCACGATCTGTTCTGGGCTTTGGACAGGCTTAAAGATATCCGTCACACGGAGATTCTCAACCAATGCAGCTTGCTCAATTTCACGAACATTGTTACCGAGTTTATCCAAATAGCGCTGCCATCCAATTTCTGAATCGAATCCACCTAAGCTTCCATACCAGCTTTTCTTTGTTTCCAGATTGGTATGATACCACCAACCGGCAAATCGAGGTGTATCTCCAATTGGCATTAAACCAAAGAGCTTATACTGGTGAATAGCGGCACGAGACATTTGGGTATCGTAAAATTCAAAATTATCTTTAGCCCAATATTCTTCTGAATGTTTTTCAATCCATTCGTCAATCAAAGGATAGGCATTTTTTCCTCTATAGCGAAAATCCGTTAACCAA
>JAQBPP010000003.1 GCA_028287455.1 Bacilli bacterium
GAAGTCGGCATTTATTCGGAGCTGCATCGTTTGGACGAATCAGTATCCGAGGCCGAATTGCTAAGGGTCGTTCAGGAGTTAAACCAGAACGATAAAATTCACGGAATTCTTGTTCAATTACCTTTGCCCAAACATATCAATCCGGACGCGGTGAATCATGCCATTAATCCCGACAAGGACGTGGATGGGTTCACGCCTGACAATATCGGCCGCATGCATATCGGCGAACCCTGTTTCCTGCCTTGCACACCCCATGGCGTGATGAAGATGATCGAACGCTCCGGCATGTCCCCCAAAGGCAAACATGCTGTGGTCATTGGCCGCTCCAACATTGTTGGAAAGCCGATGAGCCAGCTTCTTCTTGCAGCAGGTGCCACCGTGACGATTTGCCATTCGCAGACAACCGATTTGCCGTCGTTCACACGGCAGGCAGATCTGTTGGTTGCAGCAGTTGGCAGGCCGAATTTTGTCACAGGGGAGATGGTGAAACCGGGTGCTGCGGTGTATGATGTAGGTATCAACCGTGTGGATGGGAAACTGGTTGGCGATGTCGACTTTGCCAGCGTGGAACCTGTCGCATCGGTGATTACCCCGGTGCCAGGCGGAGTTGGACCCATGACGATCACTATGCTGCTTTGGAATACATGGGAGGCCGCAACAAGAGCATCAGCGAAGTAGGTGATGAGTACATGGCGCTGCAGGCAGATCCTCTTATCTTAACAATTGGTGAATTAACTCGCTATATCAAGGCGCGAATCGACACCGATTCCAACCTGCAAGGGTGCTATATTAAAGGAGAATTGTCGAATTTTACGCGGCATTCCAGCGGACATCTCTATTTCACACTCAAAGATGACACCAGCCGCATCAAAGCTGTCATGTTCAAAGGGGCCGCTCGTTTGCTGCCGTTTCTCCCCAAAGATGGCATGAAAGTAATTGCCCGGGGCAGCGTTTCCATCTTTGAACGGGACGGGTCGTATCAATTTTATGCGGATGAAATGCAGCCGGATGGATTAGGTTCGCTGCATTTGGCCTATGAGCAGTTAAAACAACGGCTGGAAGCAGAAGGGCTGTTTAGCCTGGTGCGCAAGCGGCCACTGCCGAAATTCCCGGCTGCCATTGGCGTAATTACCTCTCCGACCGGAGCTGCAGTGCGCGACATTATTACCACCATTCGAAGACGCTTTCCGATTTCCAGCGTGCTGCTTTATCCAGTTCTTGTGCAAGGAACTGGAGCCGCGCCAAGCATAACGCGCGCGATCGAAGAGATGAATCGCCTGCAGGAAGTGCAGGTGTTGATCGTGGGCCGCGGCGGAGGTTCTCTGGAAGAATTATGGGCGTTTAACGAAGAAACGGTGGCTAGGGCGATTTATGCTTCGGGCATTCCAGTTATTTCAGCAGTCGGGCATGAAACCGACTTTACAATCGCTGATTTTGTTGCAGATGTCCGTGCAGCGACACCAACGGCTGCTGCCGAGCTTGCAGTCCCTTTTTTAACCGATTTGCAAAGGGGTCTTGAGGCCAGCACAGAACGGTTGATTAACCGGGCGCAAACGATGCTGGGTCAGCACCGTAAGGATTTGGACAAGCTCGGGGACAGCCGGGGACTTACACATCCGCATCTCATTGTGGATCGCAGGCGCGAGCTAATCGACCATCATGCGCGCCATCTGGAACTGTCCTTAACCCGTCAGGCCAGCGGCGCAAAGGCGCGTGTACAGGAGTGGATTCTTCGCTTGCAGGCGCAGCTGCCGACAGGACGTGTCCGTTCTTTGCGTGAGCGATTGGAATACTTGCAAATGCGGGCCACCACCGCCTCGACAAACCGGTATACGCTGCAGCAATCGCGCTTGGATCAGCTCATTCTGGGGCTCAATGCCTACAACCCCCTGGGTGCGATGAGACGCGGCTATTCGTTGGTTTATGAAGCTAACCAGGGTGGAAAAAAAGCAAATCAGGTGCGTGCGCCGCGTCTGGTTCGTAAAATTCAGGACGTTAATTTGGGGGATGTGGTTTCAGTCCGGCTGCAGAATGGCTGGCTGGAATGTCAAGTGTGGGGAATCAAGGAGGAGAAACTGGATGGAGAGCGAAATGCGGGAGAATCAGATGCCCCAAGAAACGGAATTGTCCCCTCAGCCTAAGCTTGACGGGGAAGGACATAGTTTCGAAACGGCGATGCAGCGATTGGAACAAATTGTAAAACAGTTGGAGAACGGGGATCTCTCTTTGGAAGACTCTATTGAACGGTTCCAAGAGGGAATGAAGCTGTCAAAACTTTGCCGGGATAAGCTGGATCAAGCAGAGCAAAAAATTGAAATGTTAGTTGCGCAAGGCGATACTTACGTGCGTAAAACATTTTCTCCGGAGGAGTAACAGTTTGGATTTTGCATCCTATTTGGAATCTCGCATTAGCCTGGTCGACCAGGCCATTGAGCGCTGGTTGCCTGCCTCAACTGAATATCCGGCCATTTTAATCGATGCCATGCGGTATAGTTTATTTGCCAAAGGCAAACGGATTAGGCCGATCTTGCTGCTGGCGACAGCGGAAGCCGTGTGCGGGGAATGGCAGCCATTTTTACCAGCTGCGTGTGCGATTGAAATGATTCATACTTATTCTTTGATCCATGATGATTTACCCGGCATGGACAATGATGATCTGCGCAGAGGTATCCCGACCAATCATAAAGTGTTTGGTGAAGGACATGCGATCCTGGCTGGAGACGCACTTTTAACAGAAGCCTTTTATGTGTTGGCCTCAGCTGACATTCCGAGAACCGAAGCGGTAAAACTCCAGTTGGTGCGCGAGCTTGCGCAAGCAGCAGGATGGCAGGGAATGATTCGCGGGCAGACAGCTGATTTGTTGAATGAAGGGAATCAAGCCTCAGCAGAAATGGTACACTTTATTCACAGGAATAAAACTGGCGCATTGCTTCGTGGTGCTGTCCGCATGGGCGCTATTCTCGGTTTGGCTGCACCGAATCAATTGGATGCGCTAACCGCTTATGCCTCACAAATCGGTCTGGCATTCCAGATTGTTGATGATATACTCGATGTGGAAGGCGAAACCCACGTGATGGGAAAAACAGCCGGTTCTGATCAAGCGGCAGACAAGTCCACATTCGTGTCCTTGTATGGAATTCAGGCTTCCAAGGATCAAGCGCAGCAGCTCGTGGCAGAGGCCCAGCAGAAGTTGCAGCAGGCCGGGCTGCTCGACGCCAGCAGGTTGATTGAACTTGCGAATTTCATTGTCCGGAGAGTGTGGTAAGCGCCTGTTGATAGTTGAAATGCGGCTAAACATGCCGATGACGGTTTGAAAGTGAGGGGTCCTTGGTGCTATTGGATGACATAAACAGTCCTTCCGATCTTAAAGGCCTATCGATCGAGCAGCTGAAACTGCTGGCTGACGAAATTCGAATGTTTCTGGTGGAAAATGTACAGGCAACTGGCGGGCATTTTGGCCCGAATTTAGGAGTTGTAGAGCTGACCCTTGCTTTACATAAATCATTTAATTCTCCTGACGATAAATTAATTTGGGATGTGGGGCACCAGGCGTATGTGCATAAGATCCTCACAGGACGCAAGGATCGTTTTCCATCACTGCGAAAATACAAGGGATTAGCCGGTTTTCCGAAACGGACCGAAAGCGAGCATGATATGTTTGGGGTGGGCCATGCTTCCACCTCGATTTCAGCTGCTGTAGGTTATGCAGTCGCGAGAGATCTTCAGAAGCAGAACCATCACGTTGTAGCAGTCATTGGTGACGGTGCGATGACCGGCGGCATAGCTTTTGAAGCGATGAACCATGTTGGGCACATGTCCACCAATGTGATTGTAGTGCTGAATGATAATGAGATGTCGATCTCGCCCAATGTGGGCGCTATGAACCATTACCTTGGCAAACTTAGAACTATTCCCACGTATCGAAACGCGAAAGCTGAATTAGCCAGTATTCTGCATCGGGTTCCGGCAATTGGCGACAAAATGGCGAAGGCGCTCGAGCGTGTGAAGGATTCTTTTAAATATTTGATGGTCCCAGGAGTTTTATTTGAGGAATTGGGGTTTACCTATCTTGGACCCATTGATGGGCATAATTTACCGGCGCTGCTGGAAATTATGGCCCAGGCGAAACAAACCACTGGACCAGTAATGGTCCACGTGGTCACCAAAAAAGGCAAAGGATATGCGGATGCAGAAGAAGCGCCGGATAAACTGCATGCAGTAAGTCCCCCTGTTAAAGCGGTGGATCCCAATCTGCCTCAAGCTGCTAAAATTCCAGATTACAGCAGCGTTTTCGGTGACACGATGGTGAAGTTGGCCGAACAAAACCCACAGCTGGTAGCTGTCACTGCTGCTATGGAACCCGGTTCGAAGCTGGGCAAGTTCCATGCCCTGTTTCCAGATCGCTTTTTCGATGTCGGAATAGCTGAACAGCACGCAGTAACGTTTTGCGCCGGCCTCGCTTGTGCTGGTCTAAGGCCAGTGTTTGCAGTATATTCCACCTTTTTGCAGCGCGCCTATGATCAGGTCATTCACGATGTTTGCATTCAGAACTTGCCTGTGCTGTTTGCGATTGATCGCGCTGGCCTGGTCGGAGCAGATGGTGAAACGCATCAGGGGGTGTTTGACGTCTCCTACCTGCGCGCGATTCCAAACCTGTCCATCCTGATGCCCAAAGATGAGAATGAACTGCAGCATATGCTGTACACAGCGACAACTATGGACGGACCTTGTGCAGTGCGTTACCCGCGAGCTGAAGGCCGAGGCGTGCCGCTGGATACTGAATTCAAACTGATCCCCTTTGGCAAAGCAGAAGTGCTTAGAGAAGGCTCAGATAAGATTGCGATTTTGGCATTGGGCCCGACAGCTGTTCACATGGCGGAACTTGCGGCAGATGAACTGCAAGAGGATAGAATCAATGTGACCGTTATCAACATGCGCTTTGTGAAGCCTTTAGACGAAGAATTACTGCTCGAGCTGGCAGGGCGCGGTTTTCGGATTGTAACGATTGAAGAATGCGCTCTGGCAGGTGGCATGGCGAGCGCGATTCTGGAAACCTATGCACAGCGCGGGATCAACGATGTGATCCTGTCACCCATTGCAATTCCTGATCGTTTTATCGAGCATGGCAGCCAACAACAACTGCTCGATGCGCTGGAGATTAACCCGGACCGCATCGTACAGGAAGTCAAACAACTGCTGCCCAAACGCCGGGAATTGGCGTGATGGCAGCTAAAACGCAAACAAAAGAGGTATATTGCGATTTATGACAGATAAGGAACGGTTAGATGTTAGTCTCGTTGAACAAGGTTTTTACGAAACGAGGGAAAAAGCCAAAGCGGCAGTGATGGCTGGTCTCGTGCGAGTAAACGGTGAGATATTGGACAAACCCGGTACAAGAATCAAACCTACCGACCGATTGGAGGTAAAGGGACCCCTTCATCCCTATGTTTCACGGGGAGGGTTGAAACTGGAAAAAGCCATTCGGGAGTTTCAAGTTCCTTTTGCCGGTCAAACGGTTCTGGATATCGGCGCTTCCACTGGCGGCTTCACCGACTGTGCCCTGCAGCACGGTGCGGCCAAAGTGTATGCGGTGGATGTCGGATATGGCCAATTGGCCTGGTCTTTGCGGCAGGATCCGCGCGTGGTGGTGATGGAGCGCACCAACTTTCGTCATCTGCAGCCGGAGAAAATCGCAGGTGACGTAGGGATCGCGGTGATGGATGTCTCGTTTATTTCCATCCGATTGCTGCTGCCCGTATTGCTGCGCACCTTGATTCCGCTTGGGCATATCCTTTCGCTTGTGAAGCCGCAATTCGAAGCTGGTAAAGAGCACGTAGGCAAGCACGGGATCGTGCGCGATCCGGAAGTCCATCGTTCGGTATTAATCCGCGTGAGTCAGGCAGCTTTGGCATTGGGAATGCAGATTTTAGGGTATACTTTTTCTCCGATCACGGGTGGAGATGGAAATATTGAATTTTTAATGCATCTGCAAACGCCGAATCAAGGTTCAGGCTCCGCTGCTGTTCAAACAGAAACTTTATCGCAGTCTCTGGTGGAACAAATCCATCAGGTGGTTGCGGCCGCACATACGACGCTATTGGAGGCACAAGGATGAAAACGGTTGGACTTGTAGTGAATCTTTCCAAACCGAATGCAGCAGAGGTGGCCCATCAATTAATCAGCTTGCTTGAGGGCAAAGGGGCGTCGGTTTTAGTCGATGCAGAGTCGGCAACTAAATTAGGACTCGTGGGTCGGAGTGCCACTGACGAGCAATTCGTCAATGAGGTCGAGATGGCGTTCGTGCTCGGCGGCGACGGGACGCTGCTTGGAGTCGCGCGCGCACTAGAAGGAACCCGCATCCCCATTCTCGGCATCAATTTGGGGCACCTCGGTTTTCTGTCAGAGGCCGAGCCTGGCAGTTTGGTGCAGGCAGTAGGTCGCGTGTTCAGCGGAGATTACTGTCTGGAAGAGCGGCTCATGCTGGCAACAGAAATTGAACGCCAGGGTTCAGTAGTGGTTACGGGTACGGCTTTAAATGATATTGGAGTTGCAAAAGGTTCATTTGCACGAATGGTTACGCTCAGCGTGTATGTGGACGACATGTTTGTCGATACCTATTCCGGAGATGGCTGCATCATTTCCACGCCGACGGGATCGACCGCTTATTCACTGTCTTGCGGGGGGCCGATTGTGTCGCCTCATTTAAACGTGATGATTATCACACCGATCTGCCCTCACCAACTAAATACGCGTCCGATCGTGCTATCACACGATCAAATGATCCGAATTGAAGTGCAATCGACGCATAACGACATTGGTCTAACCATCGACGGTCAAGTTGGACATAAACTGGAAGTCAATGATATAATTAAAATCCGCAAAGCTGTCTCCAATACGGTTCTTGTCAAATGGCAGGAACGCGGTTTTTTTGATGTACTACGCCGAAAACTCCATCATTTATCCTAAACAAGGCTTGGGGCCGAAGGGATGTAGAGCTATACATGAAAGGCCAACGGTTGCTGAAAATTCGGGAGATCATTTCGAAAACAGAAATTGAGACGCAAGAGGAATTGGTGGAATCGCTTCGAGCAGAGGGATTGCAGGTCACTCAGGCGACTGTTTCCCGCGATATTAAGGAATTGCATTTGGTGAAGGTACCAACTCCCCAAGGTGGTTACAAATATGCCCTCCCGGCCGATCCGGCCTATGATCCTGAACTGAAACTCAAACGCATTTTGGTGGATTCCTTTATCTCAGTGGATAATGCAGAGAACCTCGTGGTGATGAAAACACTGCCAGGCAATGCGCATGCAGTTGCGGCACTTGTAGACGCGATTGAATATGAAGAAATTGTGGGAACGATTGCCGGAGACGATACGATCTTATTTATCTGTCGTGCCAAAGAAATGGCACCGCTTATCGTCAGAAAATTCCTTGAATATATCTAAAGGTGGATCAGGCAATGATCATCGAATTGTACATCCGAAATTTTGCTTTGATCGAAGAGGCGCGGATTTCGTTTGGACCTGGACTGACCATTTTGACGGGAGAAACCGGCGCCGGGAAATCTATCGTTCTTGATGCAATCGCTTTATTAATGGGTGGACGAGCCTCCGCAGATTTTGTGCGGCAGGGTACAGAACGGGCAACGCTGGAAGCCGTGTTTCTGGTAAATACAGAGTCGAATAGCGGCGATGCTATGCATCAGTTGCTGGAGGAAGCGGGCATCGACTGGAGCAGCGAGGGTACGCTGGTCATTGCGCGCGATCTGATGCTGAACGGCAAAACAGTATCGCGGATAAACGGCCGAATCGTTACTGTTAATCTGTTGAAGCAGATTGCGCCGTTCTTACTCGACATGGCTGGACAGCATGAGAACCAATCGCTTTTGCGGCCAGATGAACATCTGCTGATGATTGACGTGTTCGGCGGCGCCCCGATTGCTGAATGGAGAAGGCGAGTCGCGCATTGTTTTGCTGATTATCAGCAGATCAAAAAACAGCTGCAAAATGCTCAATTAGGCGAACAAGAACGCGCGATCCGTATCGATATGCTGCGTTATCAACTGCAGGAAATTGACGCAGTAGCGTTAAAACCAGATGAAGAAGCAGATCTCGAGCAGGAGCGGCGGCGTTTGGCATATGCAGAGAAACTGTACAGTATGTCCAACTCAGTGTATACAGGTCTTTACGAAGGGGAAGAACGTTCCCCAGCTGTGCTGGATGGGTTGGCCACATTAGTTAATGAACTGGAGTCTGCGGTCAAAATAGACTCCTCCTTGCAGCCCTCGTTCGAATTGCTGAAATCTGCGCAGGTTCAAATGGAAGAAGTGGCCCATGACATGCGCGGTTACAGGGATGACATCGAGTTTAA
>JAQBPP010000017.1 GCA_028287455.1 Bacilli bacterium
GCTTGCTGCGCACCGGCGGGGAAATTAATGAACGCGCGGTTTGCGAGCTCATTTTGCGGGAATTTCGAGCAGGCCAAATTGGCAGGATCTCACTGGAAACCGCTGATCCACTATCTTATGCAAAGGAATCGCTGCAAGAGCAGGGAGCGGCTGACGTGCAATCTTAATTTTCGGCAGGGTATTTTCCAGCAGTGAGCAGGAATGGAACTTCACTCCACGAATTGATAGAGTGGAGTGATTTTTAATGGCAAAGTTTCTTTTGGAGACACAAACTACTTCTGAACTGGATCGCTTGGTGCATGAGCAATCGCTCTGGTTGCAGGGGATCCGCTTGCTCGCGGGCGTTGATGAGGTTGGCCGGGGCTGTTTATTTGGACCAGTCGTGGCAGCTGCTGTCGTTATGCCAGAGGGATTGCGGATGCCTGCGGTCAGAGACAGCAAACAGTTGAGTGCGAAGACCAGAGAAATTCTTTATGACGAAATCCTGGCGGTGTCAATAGCCTCCAGCGTGAGCGTGGTTTCTGTGGCTGAGATTGAACAATTGAACATTAAGCATGCCAGCCGTCTGGCGATGAAAGAAGCAGTTCTTGGTCTTTACTCCGTTTTAACTCCAGATTGGCTGTTAATTGATGCTGAGCAAATTGATTTGCCCCTTCCACAAACCTCTTTGATCAAAGGGGACGACCTTAGTCAAAGTATTGCCGCCGCAAGCATTCTTGCCAAAGTCACCCGTGACCGGATGGCGAGTGATTGGGATACGCTGTATCCGGGGTATGGACTTGCACAAAATAAAGGTTATGCAAGCCGTGAACATTTTGCTGCGCTGGATCGATTAGGACCTACTCCCGAGCATCGCCCGACATTTTTGCGCAAATGGGCGAGCCGCCTGCAGGAGGGAAGCACTTGGACATCGCTCAGTTAGGAAAACAACTCGGACTTGGACTGTTAAAACAAGCGGGTGTGCAGCCGAAGCTAACGCTTGTGCCAGGCACGATTATTGGGGCTAAAGTGCTCTCCGTCCATCCGCCGGATTTAGCTGTTTTGCTCATGGGCGGCGTGCAAGTGACCGCGAAAATCAATCAACTGCCGACTGCTGGTGAACAACTTAGTTTGCTTGTGTCAGGCCAGAACTCTTCCACTGGGCAGATTGAATTGCAAGTGGTTCAGAGTACGGACGAGTCGGTACAAACTCAAGTTCAGACTCCTGCTGCTCAAACTCCAATCCCTTCTGAAATTCCAACCCTTTCTCAAACTCCTTCTGCTTCAGTTTCTGAAACTGCCCTGCAAATGAGCTGGCTGCAAACGTTATCCAAATCAGACCGGCTGCTAGCCACGCAGATCACAGAAGTTTTCGATCGGGTGTCACTACCTGCCACACTTGAAGTTATGAAACCGTTAATGGCCGCGCTATCCGGCAAAATGCCAAACGAGCAGCTGATTAAAACTGCGATCCTCACTCATTCGCTGGGTTTACCCCTTGAGCCGGCAGTGTTGCATGCATTGGAAACTGTATTGCATGGACCCCCCTTCGGAACCCTGTTCGAAGAGCTAAATCACTACTCGCCTGGACTGCTTTCAACTACACAGGATACGCACACAGATTCTGTCCTAGTTTCTTCACAGGCCCCTCTGCCAACTGAGGTGGGTCCACAGTCGGCTCATCAGGCTCCCCAACTGGATGAAGCAGCGGCGAAGTTGTTGCCTCAAGGGGCTCTGCCGTTGTCGGCAGCGATTCCGCAATTTCCTTCATCGATCGCACCAATGCCAGAGGCGGTCCCGCTTTTGTCCCAAACAGCTGAGCACTTGTCTGTCTTGCAAGAAGTTTTCCTGGAGCTTAACAGTGCGCTAACTGCATCCGATAGCACACAAGCGCAGCTGCTCCTAAAACAATTGGTCGCCACAGTTGGTCTTGCTGATGACGCCAGGTTGTATCGGCAGTTGCTAATAAACGCCGACACTTCGGAGATCAAACTCACGGGTCAAGCTACATTGACACGGTTGCTGCTGGCACAAATCACCGATGCAGATCAAACGCGAGCTCCTAACCAAGGAGCAACTGTAGAAGCGGCATCCGGTTCACCCACTGTATTATCAAATCTGGTGGATCATTTGGTTGGACAACAATTACTGCACGGATTTCACAGCGAGTCTCCGTTTGCCTACACAAATTTTGCCCTTCCGTTATTTTTTTCACAGGGTCAGTCAGGATCCGCCCACATTCATCTGCTCGGCCGCAAAACTGGACCTGGAGGCAGACAGTTGGATCCCTCAAATTGTACGTTGTTTTTTCGATTGGATCTGCCGGAAATAGGTCCAACCGATCTGTACGTGCAGGTGATCGAACGAAACGTTTCGATTCGGTTCACTGTGGAGGCAGACGTAAAATTGCCGCTTATGTCGTCTGACCTGGATGAATTAAAATCGTCTCTTGGACAGTTCGGCTATCGGCTTGGCAACGTCAACACGGAGTTCAGAAATGAAGCTGCTGTGGAACCCCTGTTCTTTTATCTGACGCAAATGCGTTCACGTGCCAATTCCATTCATATACTGGCTTAGGAGAGGAAACGCAAATGGACAACCCGCGCAAGGCAACCGCACTCGGCTATCAGGCAAACACTGATCGTGCTCCGCGCGTGCTTGCACTTGGAAAAGGACAGACAGCGGATCGAATCATCGAAACCGCCAAGGCAAACGGGATTCCCATTCATGAGGATGCTGCTCTGGTAGAAACGCTGGTTACACTCGACATTGGGCAGGAGATTCCACCAGAATTGTACCAGGTGGTTGCGGAGATTCTCGTGTTTGTGAAGCGGTTAGAAGACCGTTATACCGGTGTGTAATGGCAAAACAAACAGGTCCAACTGGGCAGCAATACTGCGGGCGGAAACAGACGGGGCAGCGGGCAGAACAATTGGCAAAGGAGTATTTGCTGCAGAAAGGCTATCAGATTCTCGACACGAATCGGCGCAATCGTTACGGGGAACTTGATATAGTGGCACGACTAGGGGATATGCTAATTTTTGTCGAAGTTCGGGCCAAATCATCCGCAACGCAGATTGTGCATGTGTTGGAAGCGATCCCGCGCACGAAACAAATTCAAGTGCGCAAGCTGGTCGAACTTTATCTAGCACAACATTTTAATGTGATCCCTGCAGTTCGAATCGATGCCGTGTTGGTGCAATATGATTCAAGCAGCGAAACACCGACTATCATCCATCTGGAGAATGCTTTTTAGTGGGACGATAGTATGGTATACTGAGGGTTAATTTGAAGCAGGGGGCTTGTTTAAGATGCTTGCGGCGATCATCACAGGTGTAGTATGTCTGATTCTCGGCTTAATTGGCGGTTTCTATGGCGGCGTTGAGGTGCTCAAACGCAGACTGGAAAAGGAACAAATGTCTGAGAAACAAATACAGATTATGGCCAAACAAATGGGTATGAATTTAAACCAGAAACAGTTGGCACAAGTGACAAGGCAAATGAAGTCAGCCAAGGAAAAAGAAAAAGCTAAGAAAAAAACGAAGTAATACATACAGATAAACCACGGACTGCTGCCGTGGTTTTTAGTTTGAATGGAGCAGCTCCGCCCTCAATTGAACAGCTTCGGCGAGGTGAGCAGGTTCTATTTTGGAACAAGCGGTTAAATCAGCGATCGTACGAGCCACGCGAATCACTGCGTCTCTGCCTCTGCCGGACAAGAGATGCGAACTAATTAGGCGATCCAGGAAAAAGCCTCCTTCTACTGATAGTTCACAACGCTCGATAGCTGTTCCTGCTAGATCTGCATTTTTAATTAATGAGCGGCCGCCTGCTTTTTCGCCGTTGCGCGCCCGCTGCAAATCCCAGGCGCGGCCAATCGCGGTGATCGCCTCTTGTTCGCTGTATTCCTGCAGGAAGCCTGATGCCGGGGCAGACTGGTTATTGTGGGCAGGCACGGGAGGCACATAAACACGCAAATCAAACCGATCCAGGAGCGGTCCTGACGCACGCGCTTGGTAAGAAGCGCGCAGATGCGGCGGACACGAGCAAGCTTTAAAACCAGGTGATCCATAAAAACCGCACGGGCAAGGATTGCAGGCAGCAAGCAGTTGAAATCCCGCTGGAAACTCCAGATGGCCGCCTGCGCGAGCGATCAGGATGTGTTTGCTTTCCAGCGGCAGACGAAGCTGATCGAGCAGTTTACGGGGGAATTCCAGCAGCTCGTCGAGAAAAAGAATCCCATGGTGCGCGAGCGTAATTTCGCCTGGCTGCATAACCGAACCACCGCCTAGCAGCCCTGCAGGCGTAATCGAATGATGCGGCGTTCTGAACGGCCTCCTGCTGATCACTTGCTGTCCGGAGTGGTGAGGAAGTGTTTCATAAATTTGTTGAAGTTCAATCCGTTCTTCCCTGTTTAGTTCGGGCAATAACCTGGCAGCCGTTTGACAGAGCATAGTTTTCCCTGATCCGGGCGGACCGCTGTACAGCAGGTGATGTCCACCGGCAGCAGCAATCACTATCGCGCGTTTGGCCTGCCATTGCCCCTTTACCTGATCAATGCTTGGGTACTCCGG
>JAQBPP010000040.1 GCA_028287455.1 Bacilli bacterium
AATATAAACAGGAAATTTCGACGTCCAAAACAGAACTCAAAGCGGCGGTAGTTGGCATAAAGAGTCAGGAATTGGCTGGACAGTCTGCTGGTTGGAATTTTAGCGGCAGCAGTTTAGAGCAGCCTGAAAACGTTTTTCGCGGCAAAAACGGCGGTGTAAGCACAACCTGGCTGCAAATCCTGAACTTTCTTCGTACTTATAAAAAAGAGCAAAGTGAACTGGCGAGCACGATTGAAACCTATGAAGCCAGAATTCAGGAAAAAGAACAGGTGGCTGAGAGACTCACTGCACAGAAGGAGCAGCTTAGGCTGCAGTTGGATCAGCTTAATGAACAATATCAGTCAGTGCGTGACGAATATTATTCTCTGCTTACCATAGTGGATCGCGCTCGAAGGATCAGCGAGGAAAACATGACTTAGGTGACTAGGGCTCGCTCGGTTATAGGCAGCCCTTTTTAGATCGGACAAGCAGAGGGATCGATGGAAGAGGGGTTTTAATGCCGTCTTTGCGTATTGACGGAACTTCTGTTTATTACGAAATGACAGGAAGCGGACGCACTTTGGTGTTTATTCATGGTCTTTTCATGAATCAGAGCATTTGGCGTCATGTTACTGCTCACTTAAGGGATGATTATCAAGTGGTCACCTATGATCTTAGAGGTCATGGTGGTACAAATGGAGATCAAGAAGAGCAGCTGTCTGTTTGGACATTAGTAGAAGATTTAAGGTTGTTTTTGCTTTCCAAACGAATTGAAAACCCCGTGATCATTGGCTACTCAGTTGGGGCAGCTGTGGCGCTTATTTATGCGATCCGATATCCGAATGATCTGTCTGCCATAGTCTGCTGCGGTGCGTTTGCCCATGACCCTACGAAGTATATGCGATCACAACGATTGCTCGCAACTCTAGCTGCACGTTTTGGATTAAAAGGACTACTCGCGAATGTAATCGCACGTGAGTTTGCTTCAACCAGCACTGAATACAGACTGTTTGTTCATTTAATCAAGCACTGCAATCTCGGGGCGTGCGTACACATCTTAAATTCCCTTGATCAATATGATATTCGAGATGAATTACATAACATTCAGGTTCCTGTTCTTTTGATTTATGGCAGGGGTGAGCAGGAACAATTTCAAAGCGCAAGCAATGACATCATGAAGCGGGTTCCAATCTGCACCAAAGTGGTGATCGATGGTGTGCGCCGTCCAGTGATGACAAAAAAGAGCAAGGAGTTTGTACTATACCTGCAGGAGTTTCTTACAGCGCATTCGAACAACTCCTCTTGAAGCAGGAAACATGTTTTAGAAATTTTTGGAAGGAGATTGAATCAATTGGAAGATACACCTGCAGTACAAAGTTTAACAGACCTCCTGGGTGTGTTTGAAGACTGGTTAAGCGACAGGCAGGTTAACGCCACCCTGGAATGGGGTGAAGAGGAACCTGTGAGGCTGTGCAGCTTCGAGGGTCCGTTCGACTATTGTGACCTGGGTGACCACGGTCCAGACAATCCAAAAACATTTGATTTCTTTTTTATCACTACTCACGATGAACCCTATCAGATGAGTATACTGTTAGAAGAAGAGGAAGATGTGGAAGTCAACCTGGAAGATGAGGCGATCGAAATTGGCAGCGGACCCTTTTTGCTGCGTTTGACGACAGTTTCCGTAAAATAGATGATGTTCAGATAGCAGGTAGCTTTGGCGACCGTGATTGAACGGTCGCTTTTCGATTGGAAACATCAGCATAAACCTCGGGTGTAGTAGGTGAAAAAATGGCAACCCAGCATTTAATATTTGATTTAGACGATACACTCATTCATTGCAACCGTCATTTTGTAAGTGCGCGGCAGCAATTTATTTATCGGATGCAGGAGTTGTTTAATGAACGCCAGTGCTCTGCAGACGAGATTGATCAGCTCCAACAACAGCTGGACCTGGCGGGCATTGAGCGATATGGTCTCGGCAGGGTCAGGTTTCCCGACTCACTGGTTCAAACTTATCTGCTGTTGAGCAGCCGTTTTGGCCAGACAGCTGATCAGCAAACAACCCGCGAGATCGAAGCGATTGGCTATGGGGTTTATCAGCAGCCGCCAGAGCTGTTGCCGATGGCGAAAACTGTCTTGCGCCAGCTGCAGGAGCAAGGACATGAGCTCTATCTGTATACCGGCGGAGATTACGAGATTCAAACCCGCAAAATTCTGGACTCTGGCTTGTATGTTCATTTTGAGGAAAACAAACGATATATAAGTGAACACAAAAACAAACAGGTGCTGGCTGAGATTTTAGAGCGTCGCCACCTGGACCTTCGCAGCATTTGGATGATCGGCAATTCTGCGCGCAGTGATATCAAGCCGGCCTTGGAGATGGGGTTACATGCGATTCATGTCCCAGATCCTGGCGGTTGGGTGTTCGACCAGGCCGATCTGACCTCAGTACAGGCAGGCAAGTTGTTTGTGGCAGATTCAATCGAGGAGGTTCCAGGGATCATTGCTAGACATATCGATGAGTGCCAAGAGGATTGTTTGGGTTGACGCTGATGGGTGTCCTAGCAAAGTAGTTGAAACTTGCAAAAGGCTGAGTCAGTCTTTTGACGTGGTAGTGATCACAGTTGCGAACTTTCATCACGAATTCAGCGGTGATCACCACCTCACTGTTAGCGATGAGAGTCAGGCGGTCGATTTGGCTATTTTGAATCGTTTGCGAAAAAACGATATCGTCGTCACGCAAGACCAGGGACTTGCGGCAATGGTACTGAGTCGAGGGGGCGTGTCATTATCTGTCTCTGGCCATCTTTATGAATTGGAAGAGATTTCTTTGCTGTTAGAGATGCGCCATGCAGCGGCCCGATTTCGGCGAGCGGGGGGACGCACCAAAGGTCCCAAAAAACGATCAGCGATCGAAGATCGCGCGTTTGAAGAACGGTTGACGTTGCTGCTTAAATCAGAATGACTTGCCAGATTGATCAAATAGATGCTATTATAAAGGAATGTGCCTTTGATAGAGTAGGGGGAGAAAGATGGGATATACCGATAAACTGCGCAACATTGCCATCATTGCTCACGTTGACCATGGCAAAACGACGCTGGTTGATAAGCTTCTGCAGCAATCTGGAATTTTTCGCGCCAATGAGCATGTAGAAGAGCGTGCGATGGACAGCAATGATTTGGAGAGAGAACGCGGGATTACCATCCTGGCTAAAAATACCGCGATAGAGTATAAGGGCAATATCATTAATATAGTGGATACTCCAGGGCACGCAGATTTTGGCGGTGAAGTGGAGCGCATTATGAAAATGGTGGATGGTGTTTTGCTGGTTGTAGATGCGTTTGAAGGCGTGATGCCGCAAACGAAGTTTGTTTTGCGCAAAGCTTTGGAGCAGGATTTAATTCCAATTGTCGTCATCAACAAGATTGACCGTCCGAATGCAAGACCGGATGAAGTGGTGGACGAAGTGCTGGATTTATTTATTGAGTTAGGCGCCAATGAGACCCAAATTGAGTTTCCGGTCGTTTATGCTTCTGCGCTGCAGGGATTTGCATCACTGGATTCAAATGATTTGTCAGGCAGCATGGAGCCGCTTTATGAAGCAATTTTGGAGCACATTCCATCACCGAATGTCGAAGAGGAAGCCCCTTTTCAATTCCAAATTACACTGCTGGATTACAGCGAATATTTGGGACGTATTGCTATTGGCCGCATCCAGCGGGGGTCTGTGCGTGTCAATCAGCAACTAGCGGTAATGAAGCGTGAAGGAAATGTCGAACGGGTTAAAATTTCAAAATTATACGGATTTTGGGGCTTGAACCGCGTCGAGATTGAGGAGGCAAGAGCAGGGGATATCGTTGCGCTTGCAGGTCTTGGCGAAATCAATGTGGGAGAAACGGTGGTCGATCCGGACAAATTAGACGCTCTGCCGCTTCTGCATATTGATGAGCCCACACTGCAAATGACGTTTCTTGTCAACGATTCTCCTTTTGCCGGACGGGAAGGTAAATTTGTTACGTCCAGAAAATTGCGCGAGCGCCTGTTTAACGAACTGGAAACAGATGTGTCCATGCGCGTGGATGAAACGGATTCACCAGATGCGTTTACCGTATCAGGCAGGGGCGAGCTGCACCTGTCCATTTTGATTGAAAACATGCGTCGCGGCGGTTTTGAACTGCAGGTATCCAAACCCCAAGTGATCATGAAAGAAGAAGAGGGAGTTCTAAAGGAACCGTTTGAACATTTGGTAGTCGATGTTCCTGAGGAGTACATGGGACCTGTCATGGAACGTCTTGGTATGCGCAAAGCGGACATGATCAACATGACCAACTTCGGCAATGGCAATGTTCGTCTGGAGTTCATCATTCCAGCGCGAGGACTGATTGGCTTTAGGACCGAATTTTTGACAGAAACCCGCGGATATGGAATTATGAACCATAGTTTTGATTCCTATCAACCTTCCAAAGGGGACATTGAAGGTCGGCACCAGGGTGTGTTAATCGCCAGTGAAACCGGCTCGGTCACCACCTATGGGTTGGAAGCGTTGGAAGACAGGGGTATCATGTTCATCACGCCTGGTACAGAAGTGTATGAAGGAATGATTGTCGGTGAGCACAGCCGGGACAACGATTTAACAGTCAACCCTTGCAAGGAAAAACACGTCACCAATGTGCGTTCTGCTACCAAAGAAGAAACCAGTCGCTTAAAAACACCCCGACTGATGAGTCTGGAGCAGGCGCTGGAATATCTGAACGAAGATGAGTATTGCGAAGTTACGCCGCTGTCGATTCGTTTGCGCAAGAAACATCTCAGGAAGAACGAACGCGATCGTGCAGAAAAATCAAGAAAATACGTTTAATTGGACTTAACTGATGCAAGGAAATCCTGGCTGCGCTTCTGCGGGTCAGGGTTTTTTGGTTTATAATGGAGACACGATTTCCTGGAGGAGGCTGCAGCTATGACAGAGTTGGTTCAACAAGCATTAACAGAAGAAATGATCGATTTTCTGCAAGGTGAGAAATTAATCGTACTGTCAACAATTGACCACGAATCGGGAGCGCCAAATGTTAGCTGCATTTCCTGGTTAGTGGCAGCAAGTGCACATGAGCTGCGCTTTGCGATTGATCCGCGGTCGCGAATCATCTCGAATATCGACAAGAATCCTTCCTGTACGCTGACGCTTATCGGGCTTGGCAGTTGTTATGCGATCGCTGGACAAGCACATTCGGACGTACAGCAGCTGCCGGGAGTGTCGATTAAAATGACACAGGTAGTGGTGATGGTGCAAGACGTCAGAGACGTCATGTTCTATGGCAGTAAAATTACGCAGGAGCCAGCCTACATAAAAACTTACAATGAAGAACTGGCAAAAAAATTGGATGATGCGGTTTATACGGCCCTTAGGAAGGAATAATGAGAATATAGAGGGAATCATTGGAAGAGGAGGCACTTTTATGGAAAAGCCATTTCAGTTCCCCTTAACGATGAAAAACGGCAAAATTTATGACTCTGCCGGTAAGGATATTACTGAAGCTTACCAGCAGTTTAAGCAGGAAGAGGCAGCGAATCAATTCATCCATGCATTGGAAGTGCTGACGGCGGTCAAAGAACGAGGCACGGAAACCCGCCACCTGTTGTTCGTCGATTCCGCTTATAAATATTCCGCGGTAATTGAGACGTTTATCGGGGATGAGCTGTCCGAACGGCTGGCTCTGCCTTATGCTGGTCGCGTCATTATGAACGATTTAGGGGATTGGGAAATTACCAAGCTGAATCGGTTGCTGCTGCCGATTGACTCTTTGGCCAAGCTCTACAGTTACGTACATAAAAATTTTATTTCAATGGCCATGGCAGAAATGGCGTGGGATAACCGCCACGCCATCCTCTATGTGATGAAGTCAGGTTAAACCATGTCATTTTTAGGTGATCCAACCGCCGTTTGGCGAGAGTACTTGTCCAGTCATGAAGCTGCTGCTGGGCAGCGCTAAAAATCCCACGCAATTCGCCACATCATCTGGAATCCCTAATCGGCCAACTGGATGCGAATTTTCAAGCTCCAGCAACTCTTCCGTAGAATAGCCGCTAAGCATATCAGTGGCGATCGCGCCAGGTGCGACGGCGTTGACTGTAACACCTGTCCGTCCGACTTCTTTGGCCAGCGCTTTGGTAAATGCAAGCAGTGCTCCTTTGGAAGCCGAATAAGACACCTCGCCAGAGCCGCCAACCATGCCAAACACAGACGCAATCGATATGATCCGGCCAAACTGTTGTTCCAACATATAAGGCAGAACCAGTTTTGACAGTAAAAACGCAGCCCCGGCATTCAAATTCATTAGATATTGCCATTCCGCATAACTGGTGTCCAGGATCGTTTTTTGCACGGTTTGCCCCGCATTATTGATCAGAAGCAGCGGCTTGCCTACATACAGACAAGCAGTCTTCACCATGTCTTCTACCTGCCGCGGATCTGCCAGGTCCGCCTGCAGTACGACTGATTTCACGCCTCGACTCTCACACTGCTTCGCAACAGTTTCAGCAAGCAGGCGATTTTCCAGGTAAGTGATGGCGATATTTGCCCCAAGAGCTGCTAGATGCAGCGCGATCGCTCGTCCGATGCCGCGGCTGGCTCCTGTGACCAGCGCTGTTTTGCCCGCTAAAGGAGCTAAGTTGGTGCGCATGATGGATGGCTCCTCCCGCTGATAAGCCCATTTTGTCTGTTTCTCTCCATGCTACACTTCAAAAACAATAAAAGCCATCCATGCCTGCTGTTCCATTTGGTATTAAATATGGTAGTCTGTTGGAGGAAGACAAAGGAGGAGACAGGATTGGCAGAATTGCGAGTTGTGGAACAACCGGCGATCTATGCACCGCCGTTAGTACAAAACTTATTACGGGACTTTCCCTTGGTAGATCAATTTTATGAATACGACCCTACTCAGGCAGCGAGCTACGTACAGCGTGCGCAGTATTTGGAGCAGCACTGGTCTGGGGAACGCTCAACGCTTGTCGAAGAATTAGTCAGATATAACCGTACGATTGGAGCAGATGAATCAGCAATAGCCGGCGCGGAAGCACTGGTGGACCCTCGTGCTGTCGTTCTGATTACAGGACAGCAGGCTGGGGTTGCCACAGGTCCGCTTTATACGATACATAAAGCGATTACCGTGATCGTCAAAGCCCGTCTGGAATCGCAGCGTCAGGGGCGGCCTGTGATTCCGGTCTTCTGGGTGGCCGCAGAAGACCATGACTGGCAAGAAGTGCAATCGATTTCTGTCCTGACCAAAGAGGGCGGTGTTGCAAAAGTTAGTCTGCCATTTGCTCCAACAGTCAAAAGTTCGGTCGGTCAGGTAGCAGTGCCGGAAGAGATCGTACAGGCATTCCTCTCTGAAGTGCGTGAACATATGCAAGAGACAGAATTTAAGGAAGATCTCCTAAAGAGTCTTTGGAACGCTTGGCAGCGCACATCGAACATGGCCGATTGGTACGCGGCGTTTCTGGCGCAAATCTTCCAAGGCACCGGATTGGTGTTTGTCAATCCGACCTCAAGGGTAATGCGCTCTTTGGTCAGCGAGCGTTTTGTAGAACTTATCCTGGATAATGCACGCTTCCGCAAAGCGGTGGAAACCGGTACCGAAAAATTAAAAGAAGCCGGGTACCCGGTTCAAGTAGAGCTCATGCAGAACAGTGCGCTTCTGTTTCTGGAATATCAAGGCGCGCGAGTTGCGCTTGAAGCGGATCAGGCCGGCGCATTTACGCTGCGGGGTGAAGGCGTGGTGCTGACGAAACAGGAATTGGTGGAGATTGCGCGCAGAGAGCCGACCCGGCTGTCGCCCAATGTACTGATTCGTCCTTTGATCCAGGATACGATTTTTCCGACACTTGGCTATGTGGGAGGGCCCGCAGAGATTTCCTATCATGCGATGATCAAAGATGTTTTCGAAGCGGCAGAAGAGCAAATGTCGATTCTGATCCCCAGAATTCATTTGACGTTGGTTGAAAAGGCCCAAGACCGCATCTTGCAGAAATATCACTTTAAGCCGCGCGACTTTTTGGCGCGGAGTCCAAAACCGGTGGACCAGGTGCTCAAAAGCGCCGATCAGATTGGCGTCGACGACCAATTTGACAAACTGCGCCAGGAGTTCGATGAAAAAATCGAGCACTTGACGAAACTGCTGGAGGAGATTGACCCAGGTGTGACCCCTTTCGGAAAAGAAGCTGTTTCAGGTGTCAATCACCGCTTGGAACAATTTCATAGCAAAGCGAAACAACTATTTCGCAAACGTCACGATACCATTATTAAACAATTTGAACGGGTTGAATCAGCGCTTGCTCCGCACGGCGATTTGCAGGAAAGGGAACTGAATGTGTTATCGTTTCTGGTGAAATACGGCCCGAACCTGGTGCGGGATTTAATGCAAGTGATCCCTGAGCAGGCGTTTGGCAAAATGCTTGATATCTACTTGTAACCATCCAAAAATCTTTTTAAAAAAAAAACGAAAAAATTCCTGTCCTTCGTGGCAGGAATTTTTATTTTGGAGCCGAATTAGTGTTCAAGTGGTGAAAAGTGGTAGATTGTGGGGAATAGACAATGTTTATGGGTGAGTTCCAACACAATATCGATGATAAAGGCCGCCTAATCATTCCTGCGAAATTTCGGGAAAGTTTGGGAGAGGACTTCGTTGTCACGCGAGGACTTGACCAGTGCCTATTCGTATATCCACAGTCGGAATGGGAAATCTTAGAAGGAAAACTCAAAACATTGCCACTCACCCGAGCAGATGCACGCGCATTTTCCAGGTTTTTCTTCTCAGGCGCCACCGAAGGAGAATTTGATAAACAAGGCAGGGTGACCCTGCCAACCCACTTAAGAGATTATGCGGGCTTGCAGAAAGATTGTGTCGTCATTGGCGTCTCCAATCGGGTGGAAATCTGGAGCAAGGAAGCTTGGGGAGATTACAGCTTGGATGCTGCGGATTCGTTTGCAGCGATCGCTGAAAAGCTGGTGGATTTGGATCTCTAGAAGCAGGCCTTGGCAGGAGATGACTTCAGAATGGATCAGGACTTTCATCATGTTTCTGTTTTGGCTGATGAAGCGGTTGAATGCTTGGCTGTAAAACCAGGTGGAACCTATGTGGACTGCACGCTTGGAGGAGCAGGCCATAGCAGCCGAATCCTTGCGCAGTCGCAGCCAAATGGTCGGTTGCTTGCAATCGATCAGGATCCGCTCGCGATTGCCGGTGCGCAGAAATTGCTTGAACAGTATGAAGGTCGGTTCGAATTAGTTCGTTCCAATTTTGAGCAGCTGCGTGAGGTGCTGCAAGAACGAAACATCACGCACGTAGACGGTATCCTGTTCGATTTAGGTGTCTCATCTCCTCAACTGGATACGCCTGAACGAGGATTTAGTTATCAACATAACAGTAGATTGGATATGCGAATGGATCCGAACGCGGATCTAAGCGCATATGACGTGGTCAATGAGTGGTCTGAAGCTGAACTTGCTCGGATTTTTTGGGAATATGGCGAAGAGAAGTGGAGCAAGCGCATTGCTCAGTTCATTGTCCAGGCCAGGAACAGGAAAAGGATCGAAACGACGTTCGACTTGGTAGAGATTATCAAAGCCGCGATTCCAGCAGGAGCACGCCGCGCAGGACCTCATCCGGCCAAACGTACGTTTCAGGCGATTCGCATCGCCGTCAACGACGAACTTGGAGTGTTCGAAAGGGCGCTGGCTGCTGCAATTCGTCTTTTGTCTGCAGGCGGTCGACTTGCTGTGATTACCTTCCATTCACTGGAAGATCGCATTGCGAAACAAACTTTGGCAGAAGCTGCGAAAGGCTGTATTTGCCCGCCGGAGCTGCCCATCTGCACTTGCGGCCTGGAGCCGTTAATTCGATTGGTGCACCGTAAACCTATTTTGCCAAGCAGTACAGAATTGGAAAACAATCCACGCGCGCGTTCGGCCAAGCTGCGTGTTGCTGAGAAACTATAAACGACGAATGAATACTCATTCGCGAGAGGAGTTTTATGATTTAAATGGCTTCTTTATCACCGCGCCCCCTAGAAGTAGGACATCAGTCCAGACCAATTCCTGCACCCTCACAGCAAAGACAAACTGGTCAGCAGGCTGCTGCTGCCATTTCCAGTGCTGAGAAAGCCAGATGGCTGTTCACGATCTTGGCTTGTTCACTGATTGCGTTGTTCATTGTTTCCAGTTCAACCGGCATTGCTCAATTGAATCTGGTAGTTGCCAAACAAAAGATCGACTTGCATACTCTCACTGTGATGAATCAGAGCATGCAGGATCAAGTCGCCAAACTGCAATCACCGGGAACTATCCTGAAAATGGCCCAAGATCGCTTGCATATGATTCCTGTGGCTGGGCAATCGGGCACTACAACAACTCCGTAATAGCAAAAACCTGCAAACGTTTGTCCTAGTCCTTCTTTTCCCTGCATATGGTTGTCTTAGAAACAAGGGAAACGGGGGGGACAATCTTGCAGGTCACCGCATCTTTGATCAGAAAACGGCTGTTTGGCATTTTACTTGTTTTATCTGTCGTATTCTTGCTGCTTAT
>JAQBPP010000045.1 GCA_028287455.1 Bacilli bacterium
AGTAACCGGGCTGATCCCGGTAACCGGAATCCCGCTCCCCTTTATTTCCGCTGGCGGTACATCGTTGATCACGAATATGTGGTCTATGGGTATATTGTTAAATATCTCACGGTATACGGAAGAGTGAACGACTATTTTTAATCGGAGGAATTGCTTATGGAACTGAACGCCAACAAAACCGCACTAGTCATCATTGATCTGCAACAAGGAGTCGTTGGCATGACGACTGAACCTTACAGCGCAACCAAGATAGTCGAAAATGCGGCAAAGCTCGCGGAAGCTTTTGGTGCTAAGGGAGCTTTTGTAGTGGCGGTCAATGTGGACTTTCTCGACGGCAAGGACGCGTTGAAGCCGATCACCGATCAAGCGGCGCCTAGCGCGCCAGGGCCACGCCGAAAAGATTCGTCCGCTCTGGTTCCCGAGATCGACGCCGTCAAGAGCATGTTGATCACCAAGCATCAATGGGGTGCGTTTTACGGCACTGAACTGGATCTTCAGTTGCGCCGAAGAGGTATTGATACAATCGTCTTGTGTGGCATCTCAACCAGCATCGGCGTCGACACGACGGCACGTGAAGCGTATCAGCGGGGTTATCAGCAAGTTTTTGCAGAGGATGCCATGTCCGCTCTTTCGGCAGAGGAGCATCGCTATACCCTGAAGTATATTTTCCCGCGGATCGGCCGGATTCGGACAACCGAAGATATTTTAAGGGCATTAAAATAAGAAAAAACATTCGTTCCTTTCTAGCTCCGGTTGCAAGCAAAAGTCGCGTCGAAAGGAACGAATGTTTTTTCCGCTACTGAAGGTAAAGAAAGTTTATACTTTCTTAAAAGTTAATAAAGACCTCCGTCAGGAGGTCTGCTTTCCAGCTCATTTAGCAAAAGCTGGATCTTCAATCGGATGGGCAACCCAACCGGTGGGGTCGATAAACAAACGAACAGCCACCACTTGACGATCTTCCATTAGTGTAAAGAAGTGAGGCGTATCAACAGGTACGGAAATGACGTCTCCTGCTTCCAGTTCAACGTCGAAATAACCGGTATCGTCCTTGCCTTTAATGACAAAGATGCCATGTCCTGCTGTGATGGCGCGAACTTCATCTTCGGTGTGAATGTGAACTTGTTCAAATTTCTTCAGCAGCTCCGCAAGGTTTGGAGTTGACTCAGACAATGCAATCACATCCCATTTCACGTAACCATTTCGTGACCCGAGGGATTGAATTTCTTCGTCATATACACTTAGGATTTGATTTTTCTCTTCATCAGACAGATTGCATTTGCCTTGCAGGGATATCGGTAATTTCTGTGTCTGCCAGTGTTCGTATAGTACACCTTGGGCAGTAAGGAAGTCGGATACGTTTCGGGTGCCTGAAATGCGCTCGCCTGTATTTCGCATTCGAATGGACGCCATATGCATTCTCCTCAGTTCATGTATGTTCTTCTCCACCAATTGTACCAAAAGGAAATCGTTTTGTTGAGTGGTAACCTAATAGAGGCAATAAACTAGGAGGGATCGAAGTGATTAAAGGACTAACAGCAGCGGGAATCGGAAAAGTAGACGGACTTGAATCGTTCATTCGCATGGCGTCCCACTATGGATTCGGGGCAGTCGATACGGGTGGAGAAGCAATTGACGGGCTGATTACGACCCACGGTGCCAATGGAGCACGCGACTTGCTGCAGGAGCAGCAGGTGCGAATTGGATCGATTGGACTTCCGGTGGAATGGCGCAAGAGTGAAGAACAGTTTCTCACTGGTTTAAAGAAGTTGGTGCGACATGCAGAACTTGCCCGTGAGATCGGGTGTACAAGCTGCTGTACCTATTTTCTGCCGTCGATTGATGAGAATCCGGCTCATTTTATGGCGATTGCCACACGCAGATTAAGAACTTGCGCGCAGATCCTGAGCGCGTATCAGCTAAAATTGGGGCTTGAATTTGTTGGTCCGCATCATCTTCGCACTAAATGGAAGAATCAGTTCATCTGGGACGCTGCTGCAACGCTCGATTGGATCGCTGCGATCGGAGAAAACAATGTAGGACTGCTGTTCGATTCTTATCATTGGTACACGAATGAAATGACAGTGGCAGATATTTTAAAACTGAATGCTTCACAAATCGTACATGTCCATATCAACGATGCCAGGCCTGTACCGATTGCCGAAGTGCTAGATAACGATCGACTGTATCCAGGGGAAGGCGTGATCGACTTGGCCGGTTTTTTAAAGGCGTTGTCCTCCATTGGCTACCAGGGAGTTGTTTCGCAGGAGATCTTATCCGTTCAGCCGCCGACAGAGCCGTATGAAGTGCTGCTGCGCAGATCTGCAGAAGGATTTAACAAGGTCTACTCATTAGCTGGACTGCAGTAATCAGTGATGGAGCCAATTAGTCTGTTGAAGATGCAGTATCGTAAAACCACACCTGTGAAACCGATTTTACGCTCGCATGTGAACTATGAAATTTTTTATTTCCATGAAGGCAAAGGAAATTATCTGATCGGTGACAAAATTTTGGAGTTATTACCAGGCGACATCCTCGTCCTGCAGGCCATGACACCGCATTGCCCGCAAATGCAGAACGATGCCAGGTACGTTCGAACGATTATCCAGTTTGATCCTGCATATATTCAGGTAGTGCTGCAGCAGCTGTTTAGCATCAATCTCCTGGATCCCTTTGAAGTGTTGGGCCATTACAGGATGAATTTGTCTGGTGCAGACCGTGCCGAGATGGAAGCTGTTCTTGTTAAAATGCATTCTTTATATACGAATAAGGATCTGATTTCTGGTCACCGCTTTCGCCTGTGTTTGATCGACGTATTAATGATTATTTACGGACTGTTTCAACAACCCATGGTAGCTAAACTTGATTATCCTTCCGAAAAAGAACGGAATGTTCAAAATATCATTTCGTTTCTAGACAGTCACTATACGGAGGACATTCATCTAACGAAGTTGGAGGAGCATTTGCATTTAAGCCGCCACCACTTGTCGCGCATTTTTCGCGAGATTACGGGAGTGACTATTTTTGACTACCTGTATCAACGGCGGATCAACCAGGCAAAAATTCTGTTCCTGCTGGAAGTGAACAAGACAGTAACAGATGTTTGTTTTGAACTGGGATTCAAGCACTTAACTCATTTTAGTCGAATTTTTAAAAAGTTTGTCGGGTATACACCGGAACAGTTCAAAAAACAGATCAAAACATCAATCAGAGTTCAAAAGAAGATCGAATCTAGTCAATCAGAATCGAGTAATAGGACAGCTAATTTGGTATGATATTCTTATTCGATTAAACTTAAGCGCTTCCATATAGACAAAATCCAGCGATCAGGAGTGGTTAAAACTATGTCAGCTGCATTCAACATCAAAGTGCAGGCAGGCGCACATCCTCGTGATTTGTGTCCAGTCTCCTTTAAAAT
>JAQBPP010000214.1 GCA_028287455.1 Bacilli bacterium
CCAAAACGTTTGTTGTCCCAGGCTTAGCACAAATTGCGGCGTCAAAGGTTTTCCCCTCCCTTCCTTGCTGCTCACTGGTATCCGGCAAGCAGGGATTGTACGACAAGATACCACCCGTCCACCATAACAAACAATAGCACCTTAAATGGAAGCGAGATCATCACAGGGGGCAGCATCATCATTCCCATCGACATAAGCGTAGTAGCCACTACCATATCAATGATTAGAAAAGGAATAAAAATCATAAAGCCGATTTGAAAAGCAGTTTTAAGTTCACTGATGGCATATGCAGGAACCAAACTAGAAATCGGTATCTCATCAATCGTTGCGGGCAAGGTTTGGTGCCTGAAATCCAAAAACAAACTTAAATCCTTTTCCCTGGTTTGTTTGGCCATGAAATGCTTAAACGGGATGGCCGCTTCATTCAGCGCTTGCGTCTGTGTTATATTGCCTGCCAAATAAGGTTGCAGCGCTTGCTGATTGACTTCCGACAGCGTTGGCGACATCACAAACAGTGTCATAAAGAGTGCCAGGCCAATTAGAATCTGATTAGGCGGCATTTGCTGAACTGACAAAGCGTTGCGTACAAAAGACAACACCACGATGATCCGCGTAAAGCAAGTCATCAAAATCAAGATAGAAGGCGCAAGAGATAAAACGGTCAACAGCAAGATAATTTGCAGCGAAGAGGACACGTCTTTGGGTGAACTGGAGGAACCTACTCCGATGTTTACCCCTGGCAGCACCAGGTTGGTATCTGCCGCAAATACGTGACCGGAACAAGCAGACAGAGCGAACCACAGCACCAGCGTGGAGAAAACCACCGTCCCCGCTTTGAGCAGGTACTGCTTATTGATGCGAAAACCACCGAATGAACTCACTGCTCCTGTTCCCAACTTTCCAGCTTCTTCCGCTGGTTTGTCCAGCGCTGCAATTTATCGCGAAAAATCGCATCAAACCCCACACCCACAGGTTCGCTTGGCTTCCCTAAGCCTGCAATCACGTCGGGATCACGGATCGTATCCAACAATTGAATAGTTTCACCGATCCCTACCACATAAATTTGATTGGCCAATTTCACCACAGCAATGCTCCTGTTCTGCATTAACGGTCTCACGTCGAGCACTTCCAGCATCCCTTGTGAACGAGATATCACCTTGCTTTTTAAAAAGCGGACTAAAAATACGATGCAGAATACCAGGATTGCAAGCACTAAAATCACTTCTACCGCACTTAAAAGAGAATTGGGTGATCCTCCGCCGCCTGAACCAGCTGGAGTCATCGCTGTTTGTTTCGTATTATTTGTATAAGTATCGAGTACTGTACCGTCAGCGAGAAGCATGGAACTGAATAATCCCTCCATATCTGGCCCCATTTACCCGAGCGCTTTTTTGATCGCTTCCAGAACACGATCCGCCTGAAAAGGTTTGACGATAAAATCTTTGGCGCCCGCTTGAATCGCATCGATCACCATCGCTTGCTGCCCCATGGCAGAGCACATGATCACTTTGGCCGCAGCATCAATGGCTTTAATTTCCTTGAGCGCATGGATGCCGTCCATTTCTGGCATGGTGATGTCCATCGTGACCAAATCTGGATGAAGTTCCTTAAACATTTCAACTGCCTGTGCACCATCCGGAGCTTCCCCGACAACTGTATAACCGTTTTTCGACAAAATTTCCTTAATCATCATCCGCATAAAAGCCGCATCATCCACAATCATTATCGTGTTGGACATGAACATTCCTCCTGATTTCACCAGTTATTGAAGTTTACGAATTCTCTCTGCAGTGCTAATAATATCTGTTACTCGAACACCAAAATTTTCTTCAATAACCACTACTTCTCCTTTTGCTACCAGCTTGTTGTTGACCATGATATCTACCGGCTCTCCAGCGAGCTTGTCCAACTCCACTATAGAGCCAGGGACGAGTTCCAAAATTTCACGAATTTGTTTCTTGGCCCTGCCGAGCTCCACTGTAATTGACAGCGGAATGTCCAGCAGCAAATCAAGATTTGCGATGTTCCCTCCGCCCATAACACCAGTTGTTTCGAAACTTGTGAACTGGACAGGCCGAACATCATGGGCGGCTGGCGGTCGATCAAATTGGCGCGGCATTCCTGTGTTTGGTGCATAACCGGCAGCAGCATAAGACTGCATGCCTACTGCCTGGGAGTACCCGTAGCCCTGCGTCATCTGATCTGCTGCATACAAGGGTGCAGCTGCAGCTGCTGCAGCGAATTGCACCTGTGGAGCAGTTTGCGCAGCAAAAGCCGGAAGCGGAGTTTCTGAGATGGAAGCAGGAATATGGGCATTAACCGGGCTAGCGGCTGCAAGTGGTGCGGGTTTTGCCTGAGTTTGAACAGGTGCCGCAACCAGAGGAACATCAGCCTCCACAGGATTTGGAACTGTGTATCCAATCAATTTGCCCACCATCTCTTTGGCAAATTGCAAAGGCACCATCTGCATCAGATATGAATCAATCATGGTGCCAACGATTAACCGAAATGAGATTTGAGCCAGCCAGTCACTGTCTGGAAAATATTCACTGCCGATCAGGTGATTCATTTCAATGACATTGACCAATGGAGGGGTGATGTTAACCATGATATTGAAAAGGGTTGACATCGACGTCGAGGCGGAACCCATCATCTGGTTCATAGCTTCTGCTACTGCACTTAGATGCATCTCATCGAATTCAGATGATTGACCCGAACCATCGCCGCCCAGCATTAAATCAGCGATCACGGCCGCATCCGTCAACTGAATCGCAAGTACATTTGAACCATGAATTCCGTCTGAATAATCAACTTTAACCGCGACAAACGGGACAGGTATGTTTTGTTTAAAGTCGCTTTTATGAATGACTTCGACTGTGGGGGTAGTAATTTCGACCTTATGTCGCAGTAATGTAGAAAGTGCGGTAGCTGCCGTACCGAAACAAATATTGCCAATTTCCCCCAAAGCATCCAGTTCAAAAGGTGACAACTGCATTTGTCCCGGCTCTACATCGCCGTCATTAGAATTGCCATTGTGCAGGAGCGCATCAATCTCTTGCTGTGACAGTACGTCCTTATTCATTTTCCGCAACCCCTTCTTTCAATACCTCGCCAACCTGCACAGCGATTCTTCCTCTGGACAAGCCTGGCTGAACTCGAAACTTCGCTTGATGTCCTACTTGCAAAATGAGCTGCGAGTCAACCGCTTGGTCAAGCGGAATCACGTCTCCCACTGCGAGTTGCAGCAGTTCCCCAAAAACCATCACGGTAGAACCGAGTTGCGCGATGATAGGAATCTCTGCTCGCGACAGGCGCTGTCTGATCGCCGCTTCATCGCTTGTGTGTTCACGAACTCGTTTCAAATTGTCCATCCAATAGTGAGCAGATAATTTGGGCATGATTGGCTCTAGTACCACATGGGGCATACAAACATTGATCATGCCTGTCGTTTCGCCAATTTTGGTCGACAATGATACAACTGCTACAGTTTCATTCGGGGAAACCAACTGCATAAATTGAGGGTTGATTTCGATTGCAGACAGTTCAGGTGTCAGCTCCGCTACCGTCAGCCATGCATCCTTAAAAATTTCTAAAGTTCGGATAAATACCCGTTCCATCACCGTACTTTCGATTTCAGTCAGCGGCCTTACTTCTGAACTTGGCGTTCCCTGGCCGCCAAGCAATCGATCCAGCATCGCATAGGCGATGTTTGGATTGATTTCCATCACGAATTTTCCTTCCAACGGGAAAACTTCATAAATGTTCAGAATGGTCATCTTCGGAATGGAACGAATAAATTCCTCATAGGGAAGTTGTTCAACGGATAAAACAGAGATTTGCACAAAAGTTCTCAACTGTGCAGAGAAGTATGTGGTAAGCAAACGGGCGAAGTTTTCGAAGATTCGCGACAGGCTTCTGATCTGATCTTTCGAAAAACGCATTGCCCGTTTAAAGTCATAACTTCTAATTTTAGTGTGCGTTTCACTTTTGCGAATTTCTTCTGCGTCCAATTCTCCAGAAGACAAAGCTGTTAATAATGCATCAATCTCACTTTGAGACATTACCTCCGCCATGACTCCTCACCTCCCTGCGCCAAAAGCATCCATCTATCCCACTACTATTGACGAATATAACGCATCTGTTACTTTGCCTGAAGACAACAATTGATTGACCTGGTCCACGATTCGCTGCTTCAGTTTGTCGTAGCCGCCAGCCTTTTGCAGATCTGATTGACTGGTATTAAGTAAAATCGAATTAATCGCATTACGAACCTGTTCTTTTCTGATATCAAGCTCAGATTTTGTTTTCGTGTTGTCAGCCTGCAGTGTAAATTGAACCTGAATGATTCCGCCGCCCGCTAAATTGGCCGTGAACTTCTCCATCGTGTATTGGGAAGCCGCAGTTTCTTGCGCGGAAGGCACATGCACCTTCGCTGCAGCAGCGGTACCTGTGTTCCCCATATATAAGTAGAGTACGGTTCCACCGATTCCAAGCACTGCGATGGCCACAACAATCATCAGTCCGTAATTCAACAGTTTGTTTTGCAAGTCTTTATCCCTCCACGCGCCTTGGCAGCATGCTTCCGACAAGGCCAATCGCCCGGTAATACTGTTCAATTTGCTCCAGCACTTCCGCCGCAGAATCTGCAACGACAATCTTTTTCCCGGACACCAGGGTAAGAACAGTGTCCGGGGTTTCTTCTATAACTTCAATCATGACTGCATTAACGAAAAACTTCGACTTGTTAAACCGGGTAACTTGTATCACTTTTCATTCACCTATGATTAATTTCTCTTCATATCGACAAGTTCCTGCAAAATTGTGTCAGAAATGGTAATGATTCTCGTGTTTGCCTGGAACGCTCGTTGTGCAACAATCATGTCTGAAAATTCATTTGCGAGATCCACATTCGACATTTCCAGCGCTCCTACAGTGATCCCGCCATACCCGGGGCTGTTCGGCGGATTAGGTACTGCAGCGCCGGAGTTCGCTGTGGCAGTAAAAGTGGTATCGCCCGCCCGAGCCAATCCGCTTGGATTGGTAAAAGTAGCCAGTCCAATTTGGGCGGCTGGTTGCACCGCCCCTGAAGTATCAATGAAACTGACATTCCCGTTGCCGTCGATTGAAAATGACGTGGCGGAGGTGCCCACAGTGATTGGAGTACCGTCTACAGCCATTACCTGATAGCCGTTATCCCCAACCAAGTTCCCGCCCTGATCAAGGGTAAAATGTCCATTTCGCGTATAGACAGTATTACCAGCTTGATCCCTTAACATAAAGAATCCTGACCCATTGATGGCTAAATCGGTGGGTACATTCGTTGTTTGTGTGGATCCGTCAGTGAAAATGGTGTCGATGGCAGAAATTTTACTGCCCAGACCAATTTGACGCGCGTTCATCCCCCCAATGTTGCCATTTGGTGCTGTGGCAGCCTGGACATTTTGAGCCATAATATCTGCAAAGTTAACTCGACTTGCTTTAAATCCAGAAGTGTTCACGTTGGCAATATTGTTCCCGATGACATCCAATTTGGTTTGAAAATCCCGCATTCCGGAAATCCCTGCGTATAAAGATCTAAGCATTGATAAATCCTCCCTGTTTCATTAGTGGTTGCGATGCTTCAGTCGGTCCACACCGCATAAGGCCTCCGATGGTTCTCTGGTCCAGCCTTATTCGTGCTTACAAAATCATAGCGCTGTCTATCTGTGTAAAAACGTTAGATGTCAGCGACTGCTCGTCCACCGCGGTTACCACAGTACGATTCGGCACATTCACTACAAACGCTGTGTTTTTGTACATAATCAGCGCATTGCGTCCTCCCTTGGCTGCTACAAGATCCATTGCTTCTGTGATCTTCTCCATATCAGTGCCAGACAGCGAGATGTTCCGCTGCTTGATACGGTCTGCAGCATGAGCCGAAAAAGTAACATTGGGCTGAATCGACTTTTGTAAATGCTGCTCAAATGAAGCGGCATTCGTTTGGGCTGTTGGTCGATGTGCGTTCGGATAAACACGCCCGGCGGCAGTTTTCGCCATTTGACCAGGGTAGAGTACAGAACCGAATTGCCCCTTCAAGTTGCGCCCCTCCCCTTATTGGTTAACTGAACTAATATTCGTCAACTCGATTGATTTTTGGCCGACCAGGACATGAGCAATTCCATTGTTCATAGTCATGCCTGTCACGATGCCTTTGACAGGATTTCCGTCACTGTCTAAAGCAGTAATCGTTTTGCCGATCAAACCTACAGAGACGCCAAGTGAATTATTGGTTCCCATCGTGCTGATGCCGGAAGCCATATTGTTCATTTGTTCCAGCGAACTAAATTGAGCCATTTGGGCGATAAACTGCTGATTATCCATTGGAGCGGACGGATCCTGGTGCTGCAATTCGGTGACAAGCAGCTGCAGAAACGCATTTTTATCCAGATTTTGCTTGGCCGGTTGCGTCTTCGACGCAGCTTGATTCTGGTAGTAACCAGACAAAGAATACCAGTTTGTAGAACCTGTTTGAGTTGATCCTGTAGTCATGTTCTCACCTCATTATGCAGTTAAGTTGATTTGCCCTGTGTTTAGTCCAGCCAGTTCTTCCATCATCGACCATTGCTCTCGAACAGACGGTGAATCCCCAAGTTGTTGTACTCGCCTGCGACCGCTGTCACCAGTAAATCCCTGCTGATTTGAGCCAGTCTGTTGACCGAAAAAACCTGAACTGCCTGCATTCCCCAGAAAGGCTGTCGAGTTTCCTGAAGAATCCACCTCAACCTTGTTCAAATGAACTCCCATTGCTTCCAGACCCGAACGAAGAGCTGGCAGCGAAGAATTTAACAAATCCTGCGTCTGCGTGCGGTCTGTTATAAACTGGACAGAGATTTGATTTTGCTGCGAGTTCCCTGTAACCAATACTTTAATTTCGCCTAGTCCTTCCGGCACTAAAGTAATACGGAAAACACGACTGCCTCCGTGCGCTTGCAGCGACGCATTCTTCACTAACAAGGATTGGATCTGCTGCGGCAGATCTGTGATGGACATGCGCAGATTCGCCTCTGTCGGATTATTGCCAGACAGATTGTCTGCCGCTGAAGTTCCGAGAGCCGTTTGCGCTGCAGCAGTAACACTGGTCGGGATTTCCTTGGCCTGCGGATTTGATTGCAGCGTATCTGTCGCCAAATTCACTTGATGCTTCCAGGCCAAGAGTTGCGTTCTAACCCCAGAAACGGACGGTTTCAACTTGACTGAATCCCCTGGATTTTGGAGCGGCGCCAGCATTTGCTTCGGCGTGGCGGCAACAGTTGTCCCACCTGCAGGAAGACTATCTGCAGAACCTGCAATACTTCCATTGTCTAAATGAGGAACTCCACTAGCTGCACTTGCAGCAAGGGCCGCAACTGATGCCAACTGGTTTTCAACTGGGGCCTGCTGCACCGCCTGTTGGAATCCGTTCATTCCAGTCGAGTTGACTGGTGCAGAAGCAGGATTGAATGTAGTTCCTGCAGTAGAATTATTGCTTGGCTGCAGTACCATCTTTGAGCCTGCACTCTCGTTAGCAGCAGAAGAAAGCGAATTCGTTTTGAGCAGCAACAATTTATTTAATGCGACTAAAAAGGCGTCACATTGCAGTTGACCGGCAAGAGCAGGATTTGATTGCTGGATCAGCGTTTTAATTGCATTCCACTGGTCGGCGTCGATTGCAATGGATCCGCCTGAACTACCGGCAGACGATAGAAGCTGCTGCAAAACCTGCGCTCCCTGCTGAGCCTGACTGCCCACTGCTGCCATAAACTCTGGTGTTGATGTCTGTTTTGCTTGCACATTAGTCGATCCAGACGTATTAGCAGGCTGAAAGCCAGTAATACCTAACTGAGCTAACAAAGAAAGCAGTACAGCTGTCAAATCCTGGCCTTCTGCAGCCTGTTTATCAGGTGTGGTGTGTCCTGATTTGTTCGCACCCAGTCCCTGCAGCAGCTTCTGAAACTTGCCTGCACCTGACGGGCTCCCAGCGCCTAATGCAGGATCGCGAGTCCCTGTCGCTGGACCAGCTGATGAGGGAGGAACACTACTCGCTGCTATGTTTGACATGTTTTTCACCTCCTTTAATTTCTGGATAGGGCAGTCCCACAGGTCGAAGCTCTTCTTTAATGTGAAGAACCTGTTAACAGCTGAGCTGCCCGGGCAGGATCCATTTGCTGCAAAATGGCTGCTTCCTGATCACTTTTCATCGCTGACAGAAATTTACCGGCTTCTGCATCTGACAACGCACCAATTACTGCAGCCGCCTTCCCAGCATCCATCTGGGTCAACACTTTGACCTGAGCCGCAACCGCAGCCGCATCTGATTGTTTTTGTGTTAATTGCTGCTGCAATTGGTTAAGTTGTGATTGCAAACTGTCATTTTGAGCGCTTAAGGCTGATAAAGAAGCTTGCGTTGTCTGCTGATCTGCTTTGGCCTTTTGCAATTGAGCAGATAAATCAGCATTCTGTTGCTCTTTTGTCTGTAAACTGCTTTGCAATGATTGACTTTGAGACTCTGCCGGCAGCATGTCCTTCACAACTGGCGAGTGCCTCAGAACAGTGGTTGTTTTGCTGATGATATTAAATCCCAAGAATTGCAGGATGACACCTGATAACAGGACAGCGAATAGCATAGGAACAAAGATGATGTAGAAAAACCATTCAAATCTGCCTGGTTTCCGCGCGGCATCCATTTTATTACCCCCTGTTGAACCTGCTGATTGCTGCTTCATCAAGCGCCGCTTGCTCCGCCCGCTTCTCCTGCAACCCCTGCAGGGTTACTTTCTTTTGCAAAAGATGTTCCCAAATCTTTTCATCCTGAAAACAATTTGTAAGATTCACCTGATGTAATCTGGCATTGTCCTCTTCCCTAGTGACCACATCTTGCTGACGTGACAAGGCAGCTGCCAATGCCCTGCGGTATCGCTCCCAGTCCTGCATTTCCTGAACAGAAAGCCTGGTATTTACTTGCGACACCCCTCGATCGTCATCCAACTGAAGAAGAGCGGACAGCAATCTGGCGAGTTCGTCCTCGGCCAGTTTTTGACGTTCGATTGCGTCTGCATAACTCATTTCTGCAAGCTGCTTGATTCTTGACTTCAAAGCTTTAATTCTATCCAACGAATCATAGGAAATGCTCATGAAATAAGTCCTCCAAACTGATTCTCCAGAGCAGCCACCGTGTCAGCAATGGCCCACACTTCATCTGTTTCCTGGGATTGAAACGCCAGCAAGGCTTCCATGTTTTCTAATGCCCGGTCTATCGATTTGTTTGTCCCTGGCTGGTAGGCCCCAATTGAGATTAAGTCCTCAGCTTCCTGATGTACTGCCAGTAACTTTTTGATTTCGGCCGCGATTTTCTTGTGCCGTTTTCCGGTGATGTCCGGCATTACTCGACTAACGCTTTGCAAAATGTCAATCGCAGGATACTGGCCCTTATTGGCAAGCTTCCTGCTTAAAACAAAATGGCCATCCAGAATGCCGCGCACTGCATCCGCAATCGGTTCATTCATGTCATCCCCATCGACCAGAACCGTATAAAAACCAGTTATGGTTCCTGCTTCATTGGTACCTGCCCGCTCTAATAACCGCGGCAGCAGTGCGAACACAGACGGTGTATATCCCTTAGTAGTCGGCGGCTCACCGACTGCTAGTCCCACCTCTCGCTGCGCCATTGCAAAACGGGTCACTGAATCCATCATAAGATTCACATGATAACCGCGATCCCGGAAAAACTCAGCAATTGACGTGGCAACTAATGCACCTTTGATCCGTACCAGCGGTGGTTGGTCAGAGGTTGCCACCACGCAGACTGACTTTGCCAATGCATCAGGTCCAAGATCACGCTCGATAAAATCCTTCACTTCTCTGCCGCGTTCTCCAATCAGGGCGATTACGTTCACATCTGCTTCTGTTCCACGCGCCATCATTCCCAGCAACGTACTTTTTCCCACACCGCTGCCAGCAAACAACCCTACGCGCTGTCCTCGACCCACTGTCAGAAGACCATCAATACATTTAACGCCTACTGACAGAGGCTCTAGTATTCTTGGGCGGGTAAAAGGGTTAGGCGGCGGATGATCAACCGGTCGTTCTGTCGCTCCCACAATTGGCCCCAAACCATCAATCGGTCTGCCTAAACCATCCAAGACACGTCCTAAAATCGATTCCGAGACGCTTACTGTTAAACTGGAGCCGGTAGACTCTACTTCACTGCCCGGAGCAACAGCATCCAGGCTGCCCAGCGGCATTAACAATAGTCGATTATCGTGAAACCCCACAACTTCGGCGATCGTAGACGTTCCAACCCCGGAAAATCTAGGAGGATGAATTTTACAAAGTTCCCCGATTGAAGCAATGGGTCCGTGAGATTCTAACGTAAGACCCACTACTTGCGTCACTTTACCGTTGTAGCGTATCGTTCGAACACTGTCTATTCGTTCCAAGTAGCGCTCAAGTGTCGGAGAAGCTATCACAGTCGGTTCACCCCTTACAGTTCTTGCAAAGCCTTGCGCACTTCTTCAAGCCCTGTTTCAATACGCGCATCGATGCTTCCGTGTGAGCTGTACACGAGACAGCCGCCAGCGCAGATCGCTGCATCCGGTATAACCACCACCTCAGACTGACCTGGAAGGCAGTCCGCAAGTTCCTGCTTGCGAGAAGAGACCTGTAGATAATCATCCGGGTGAATCCGTATTTCAACGACGCCTTTATCAAGCACTTCTCTCAGGCAAGTACGAACCGTTTCGATCACCACCTCAGGTCGGATCGTTAGTTCGGCTCGAATCAGTTTTTCAGCAATGGCAACCGCAATGGTTTTAAAAAGTGGTTCAGATTGGTCAATGAACGCTTGTCTGGCGGCCAAGGCCTCATTTAAGACCTCATTTGCTTTGTTCAGCCGGTTTGCATACTCGGACTCGCTCGCAGCAACCCCCGACTGGTAACCCTGCTCATAACCATCCCGACGCGCTTGTTCTAAAAGAACCTTG
>JAQBPP010000088.1 GCA_028287455.1 Bacilli bacterium
CGCGCAAAAAGGGGATCTGTTCATAGCTGCTGTACGGGCCCATCTGGCCTTGTCCAATTAAGTGAAGCGCTTGTGCATAGAAGCCAAAATCCCACACCGATAAATCCCAGCCCAGGTATTGCAGGTAGGATAGCGTGAATATGGAGGCAAATTGCAGGACAAACAGCAGCACACACACAGACACAATGACCCGTCCCTGCCGGGTGGTTGGTAAAACAGAGATTTCAAGTGTATCCAGGTTCAACTCATTCACGCGGGCAGTCCTGCTTTTCCGAGCGAATCAATAATTTTTTGCTTAATCGGCTCGAGCTGAAACTGCTGCAGCCGCTCGTATTGTTTTTGTATAAGTGCGGTTTTCAGGACTGGATCAGTCAAAATTTCATGCAGCAGCTCTGCAGCAAGCCTCGGATCCTTCGTCTTCAGCTTCACTCCGCTGGTGCCTAACGTTTCACCAATCGCTGCCGCATCGTAAGCGACGATCGGGAGGCCAAAATTCATCGACTCCAGCAGCGGCACACAAAATCCCTCGTGCTCACTCATCGACAAAAAGACGTTTGCACAGCGGTAGTAAGTGGCCAATTGGCTGTCTGTGACATGGCCGGTGATGTGCACGTCCTTAAGCTTCAGCTGCAGAATCATCGACCTCAGTTCGGATACATACTTCTCCTGGCCGGAGCCGACCAACAGCAGGCGTGAGTTGGGATTGTAATAGGTTTTGTACAGGTAAAAAACTTTGAGCAAATCATGCTGGCTTTTATGCGGCGTTAACCGGCCGACAAACAGAAAATTCACAAATCCGTCATCAAACCGATGCTGCAGTCGTTCGTCAGTCTGTGCTTCGTTCAACTTCGAATCAAACCAGATCGGCATGAGCTCCACTTGTTTGTAGCCAATCGCCTTTAACTCCGCGGCGTTGTAATTGGAAACTGCAAACGCGCAGTCGATGTGATCTTTGAGCAGATACAGCTGTTCGCGCGCATTTTTGCAGGCCTCGCGCGAATGCTCGTCATAGCCGCGAAAATAATGGGACGGCGTAACGTTATGATATAAGATATAGCGTTTAAGATCCGGCCACATCGTCATTTCTTCCGCAATTGGGGACGCAAATGCGAAGTGATACAGGACAGCATCCCACTGATGAGGATTAAACTTCGCAGTCAAATAAACATCTTTGGCGGCACCCGGATGAACATGATCTGCAAAAATTCGCGTCTCAAATCCCAGCGCGCTCAAGACTTCACCCAAATTGCGGGCGGAATTGCTCACCGCATCACCTGTGGTGTAAGAGGAAACAAACTGTGCAAATTTCATGGTCTTCGCTCGCTCTCCAACTGAGATTCCAGCTCCTGCACACGCCGCTCAAGCTCTTCCAGAACGAGCAAGCTGTGCACATGCACCTCATACGCCGCATGGTTCCACTTGCTTTGTTGGGTCAAAATCGGCGACAACAGCCAACGCAGCAAATTCCGCACGACTTTTTTCCCGACTACGAGGACTGGGCCGATCGTGCGCCGGTGGGATCGGATTGGAAAAGACAGCGACAGGGTACTCTGATGCGTAAGAATCGCCAGCGGATCGCTGAGTTTGGCAGCGTGGCGGCCTTTTATCGTGCCCAACGAAAAGAGCTCCAGCACTTCGTCATCAATGCCGCGCCCTTCCGCCCGCTTGATCAGCTGCTGATTCAGTTTGACGAGGTCGACACCGGCCACATCCGCTTCAAAAAACAGCCCCTGCTCATGACTCTGCTGTGGCATACTGCTCATCCCCTTTTTCTGCGTAAGTTTCCAGCACCTCTGCTGCGCCGCTATCGAGCACGATATGGCCATTCTGCAGCCACACGCAGCGGTCGCAAATTTTGGCCACGGCTCCCGCGTCATGGGAGACGAAAACGATCGTTTTGCCTAGCGCCTTCAGCTCGTAGAATTTCTGAATGCACTTCTCCTGAAAACGCGCGTCTCCGACAGCGAGCACTTCATCCACCAATAAAATATCAGGGTCGATGTTAATTGCAACGGAGAAGCCCAGCCGCATGTACATCCCGGATGAATAACTTCTGACCGGCTCATCAATGAAGCGGCCGAGTTCGGAAAACTCAATGATTTGATCGATGCGCTCTTTGATGTCACGCCGCGACAGCCCCATAATTGTACCATTGACAAAGATGTTTTCACGTCCGCTAAACTCCGGGTGAAAACCGGCGCCTAATTCCAGCAGGCTGGACACTTTGCCGTGCACATTTACAGTCCCTTGATCAGGAAACAGGATGCCGCTGATGACTTTAAGCAAGGTGCTTTTGCCAGAACCGTTGCGACCGACCAACCCGATCGATTCACCTGGCGCAACGGCGAGATGGATGTCTTTTAATGCCCAAAAATCGGTCCACTTCGCGCGCTTCCAATAGATCAGACGCTCTTTAAGCGTGAAGTTGCGCTCCTGGTGAACACGAAATCTCTTGCTGAGGTTTTGAATGTCGATCGATCCAGTGTCCATTCCTACACCTCTTCTGCCATTCTTCGATTCAGATGATTAAAAATCCTTTGTGCAACAAAGGTACCTGCCACTGCAATCAGAACCCAGGCAAACAGCACCCAGCTCGGCGACCGGTGATAATAAAAAATGTCCTGATAGCTCTGAATCAGAGGTTTGGCCGGATTTAAATCATAGACCCAGGCATACCGCTTCGGCACCATTTCCATACTGTAAATCACCGGCGTGAAGTAAAACCAGGCGGTCAAAAAAATTACCAGCATATGTTGAATATCCCGCATGTACACCTGCAGCGCGCTTAACAACAGCACCATGGGATAAAGGAGAATGAATTGTGCGGCCAGGATCACTGGAAACCAGATTAGATGCCAGCTAAGCGAAACACCTGTAACTAGTAAAGCCGGAATTAAGATAATCAGGGATAAAAGATAATTGATTCCATTTGATAAAACAATGCTGAGCGGCAGAATTTGCCGCGGAAAATAAATTTTCTTGACCATATTGGCGTACTGCAAGATCGAACCTGTGCCCGCGAGCATTGCAGTCTGGAAGAAGTTCCACGGCAGCTGCCCGACAAACACATAGCCCAAGTAATGCGGCATACTTACGCGCATAATGGTGTGGAAGATTAACGTATAGATCAGGATCGTCATCAAAGGGTTCAGGAAGGTCCAGAGAAATCCCAGAATCGATCCCTTGTACTTCGTGCGCAGATCCATGAAAACCAGTGTCCTGAGCATTTCCTTGTAGCGCCAGATTTCCTTTATACTACTTAGCATAATCTCCCCCGTCCTTGCCTGCGATCGAGGCGAGCAAGCGGGTCCACTTGCTCTGAAAAGCCTGTGGACTGAACCGTTTGGCCTCATCTTTGATCAACTGCGGATCAAACTGCATCTGCTCAAACTGCAGGATCGCCTCCATCACTGCGCCCACCGTTTGCGCCTGAAAAAGAGTCCCGCTCAGGCCCGGCACCACACTGTCAAGCAGTCCGCCTTTGCCAAAACCGATGACCGGCGTACCCACGCTGCAGGCCTCAACGGGCACAATCCCGAAGTCTTCTTCACCGCAAAACAGCAGCGCCTGCGCGCAAGCTAACAAAGCGGCTTTGCGCACTTCCGGCACCGCTCCCACAAATTCCACCGTGGGTCCGGCCAATTTACGCAGTGCGCCCAGTTCCGGCCCATAGCCTGCCACAATCAACCGTTTACCGAGCGCGGTGCACGCGAGTACAGCGAGATCAACCCGCTTGTAAGGGACAAGCCTGCCGAGTGACAGGTAATACTCCCCGGCACCCGTTGAAGAGCCCACGGCCCAGGATGCTGACCCTGTCCCGTCCTGATCAGGGTGCAGGACATCCACAGGTGGATGAATCACCAGCGCATCACGTCCGTAGTACTTGCGAATGCGCGCTTTCACTTCAGTGGAGTTGGCCACAAAATAATCAACCCGCTGCGCCGCTGCATAATCCCACTGGCGCAGTCGGTGCAGCAGCACCGCTGCCATCCACCTGGACGCGCTGCCGCGAATCGTGTCCAGATAC
>JAQBPP010000108.1 GCA_028287455.1 Bacilli bacterium
ATATGGCGCAGATGTCTACGGAGCAAATCATCAATTTGATGAAAATGTCAGATCAAACGCTGAACGCCGCCAAAATTGTTGTAGCAATGGTACCTATCCTACTGATCTACCCCTTTTTGCAACGTTATTTCGTGCATGGCATTGTGCTGGGGGCTGTTAAGGAATGATCCAGTGCATGGCTAGTGAGGATGGTATTCATTAATAGGGTGATTGACCCAGTATCAGAAGACAGGTGGTTACATCATGGTTTTTCTTTATAACAAAGAGCCCATAATTACGATTTGTGGATGGGATGAAGCGGTTTGGCAGGGTTATGATTCAATTGTCAAAGAGCTGCAAAGAAAAATGGAAACAAAAGATAAAGTCGTTTTAACAGTAGAGTGCTATCCAACAGTTAGAGAACATGAAATAGCGGATGGGCTTCGTGCTCTGGATCCGAACCTCGTTATTTTTGCAGATGAAGCTGCCATGGAACCGGAGCGTATACAAGCAAAGATGCAGCGGTATTTGACGGATGACCGTGTTTTCGGTTACATGGCTCCGTTTACCGTCGATGAGTTTTTTATTGAGGGAAAGGTAGTACAGCTACGTAAGAGGATCCAATCCGTGCAAAAGGGCTTGGTCCTTGTCATCGGTTTCGGGGCATCTTTACTATCCTCTGGTGACATTCTCGTTTACACAGACTTGGCCCGCTGGGAAATACAGCTGCGGTATCGAAGCAAGGAGTTTGGAAACTGGCGCGCAAATAACCAGGACGAAGATATTTTACGTAAATACAAGCGGGGATATTTTATTGAATGGAGAATGGCGGATCGGTTGAAACGCTCCTTGCTCCACTCGATAGATTACTATTTGGATACCCATATAGCCAATGAGCCAAAGATGACAACGAAGGAAGCATTGCTGGATGGACTTAAGCAAACTGTTTCCCGGCCCTTCCGGCTCGTCCCCTATTTTGATCCGGGGGTGTGGGGAGGGTACTGGTTACAGGAGAAGATCGGATTGGATCCAAAACAACATCCATATGCCTGGGGATTTGACGGTGTCCCGGAGGAAAATAGTCTCTATTTCCAGTTCAGCGATATCCGGATGGAATTACCATCAATAAACCTTGTTTTTTTTGAATCAGTCTCGCTTTTGGGAGAAAGAGTATACGCCCGGTTTGGAGCGGAGTTCCCGATCCGATTCGATTTCCTGGACACTATTGGGGGACAGAATCTCAGCTTACAGGTCCATCCGGTCACCGATTACATCCATGAGGCATTCGGGATGCGGTATACCCAAGATGAAAGCTACTACATTCTGGATGCCAAACCTGATGCAACCGTTTTTTTGGGACTGAAGGAAGGAATCCATTCGGAAGAAATGATCGAAGACCTTGAAAAGGCACAAAATGGCGAAATCTCGTTTCCAACTGAAAAATACGTAAATGTGTTTCAGGCCAAGAAGCACGATCATTTTTCGATTCCTGCAGGCACGATCCACTGTTCCGGGCGTAACGCCATTGTACTGGAAATCAGTGCGACTCCTTATATTTTTACTTTTAAATTGTGGGACTGGGATCGAGTAGGTCTTGACGGTAGACCGAGACCTGTTCATTTGCGGCATGGCTGCCTTAACGTTCAGTGGAATCGTACGACAGATTGGGTGAAAAGCCATTTGATCTCGCAGGTAGAGTCTACTGGAGAAGGGGACGGTTGGAAGGAAGAACGGACGGGGCTGCACGAATTTGAATTTATCGAAACTCGCCGACATTGGTTTACTGCTCTTGTACAGCATCACACAAATGGAAGCGTTAATGTCCTTAACTTGGTAGAGGGAGAAGAAGCAATTGTAGAAAGTCCATCAGGCGCATTTGAGCCTTTCGTTGTGCATTATGCTGAAACTTTCATAGTTCCTGCTTCCGTAGGTCCTTACACGATTCGTCCGAGCGAACGCAGCGGTGGGAAACAGTTAGCTACCATCAAGGCTTTTGTAAAATAACAATTAAAGCCGCTATTCTGATGGAGGAACAATCTAATGGTGGACATATCAATTGATTTTGGCGGAACCAATATTAAAATAGGATTGGTTCACTTCGGGTGTGTAAAAGCCAAGACAATTATCCCCGCTTTCGCTGACAAAGGATTGATACCACGCTTATCCGATGTGGAAAAGGCTATTCATCAGCTTTTGATCGACAGTGGTTTGATGCCCTGCGACTGTACGGGAATTGGGATCGCATTGCCAGGAATTATTGATCCAGCAGCTAAAACTGTGCTCTCCATTAATGGGAAGTATGCTGATGCGGTTGGTTTCTCCTTTCAAGAATGGGCCAATCGTATTTTTTCTCTTGATGCAGTCGTTGAGAATGACGCAAGGAGCGCACTTTTAGGTGAGATAGGTTATGGTGCAGCACGTGGGGAAAGTAATGCCGTTTTGATCATTTTTGGTACGGGTATAGGCACGGCCGCCATGATCAACGGACAAATCGTTAGAGGCAGACATGGGCAAGCCGGTATACTCGGGGGCCATCTGGTTGCGAATGTACACGGCAACAGGTGTACCTGCGGCAATGTAGGTTGTATGGAGGCCCAATCAAGCCATTGGGCACTGCCGCAATTAGTCAAACGCCACCCACAGTTTCTGGACAGTTCGTTGTCCAACGAAATTGGGATTGATTATCGCTCGGTTATTGAGGCTCTCAAAGCGGTCGATCAGGTGGCCTTGGAAATTTTAGAGGAACTGCTGTTGTATTGGAGTGCCGGCATCATTAATCTCATTCATGCCTATGATCCGGAAGTAGTGATCTTGAGCGGAGGCTTGATGAAATCTGCAGATGTGCTGCTGCCACAGATTGTGGATCGTGTACACGCTTTGGCTTGGACACCTTGGGGGAAAGTACGGTTTGTTGTCGCTGAGGATCCCGATACTTCGGTTCTTTTAGGTTTATCCTACCTTGTTCAATTATCCAAAACCTGATCACATGCACAATGTGTATATGTGGGGAACCCTGTTGGTCAGATTGAGATGAGGAGTGGTTGTATGAATAACGATCCATCGAAAAACAAAGGGATAAAAGAGGAAAACACAAAGACGATTTCTCGTCGAGACGTATTAAAGCTAATAGGTAATGGGATGGTGGCCGGCGTCGTGCTCATGAGTGGAGGCGACATTCTTATCAGAAGTGGAAAAGCGCTCGCTCACGGGACAACGGGGACAACGGGGACAACGGGGACACAGAACGGAGCTGAAGGTGAGCCGATTCTCGTGTCTGTTGATACAAGTTCTCCGGGTCCTCGGATCCCGATTGATTTCACAGGGCTGGGCTTCGAACGGGGGCCCTTGAATCCTGGCAACAATGGGGTGGATGGCTACCTCTTCAACCCCTCGAACACACAGCTCATCACGCTATTCCAGAATGTCGGTATTAAGCACCTTCGTATCGGCGGAGGTTCCATTGACACCATGAGCCTCCCCGGGACCGGGCCGGACGGCTATACTGGGATCGATAACCTGTTTGCATTCGCCCAGGCGGCCGGAGTGAGCGTGCTCTACTCACTGCGGATGCTCAACCCGGGTGGGACCACCATCCCCAACCTCATGACCGAGGACGCTACCATCGCACAGTATATCTGGCAAAATTACCAACACTATGTGAGTTCCTTCTCCATCGGGAACGAGCCCGACTGGCACTCCTACCACACGTATGCGAAACACCCGAATGATCCATTGATCTACGAGAACGTTTCAGGAGTGCCTGGGTCAGCATTTCCATCTTACCTCGCTGATTGGCAATCTTTTGCAGACGCAATCCGCCAGCTCGTCCCGGAGGCAACATTCTCAGGGCCGGATACGGGTGAATATAAGACGTCGACGTATTCGCCGGATCCGGTAACTGGAGTCTCCTGGACCGAGGTATTCGCAAAAAACGAAGTTGGTTCGGGAATGATCGCGGATATCACCCAGCACCTCTACGTCGGGGGAAGTCCTGGGACTACTACTGCCCAGCAGGCAGTCAACAATATGTTGTCATCGGAGTGGGTCAACAACACCAAGTTTGGAACCCAACCCGCTGGAACGGGTACGGCAGTCACCACGTACACTCCGTACCCGTGGATTTACACACACAATATGGCCCCGGTGCTCCAGGCTGGATTACATTATCGCCTGACTGAGTCGAACGACTATGTGACAGGGGTTCCGGGTGCAAGCAACGCGTTCGCCTCAGCGCTGTGGGTGTTGGATTACATGCACTGGTGGGCATCGCATCAGGCAGCTGGGGTGAATTTTCACAACAAACAGTGGCTTGTGACCGACACGATCGTGCGTGATTCTTACGGCAACTACCAGGTAAATCCCAAAGGTTACGGCATAAAAGCATTTAACCTAGGTGCTAATGGGTGTGTGATACCCATTGACATCTCGAATCCGAACGCCCTCAACCTGACAGCCTATGCCGTTGGCGAGGGGCATAATCTCTATGTGACGATCATCAACAAGACCCAAGGAGGAGGGGCAACCGATGCAAGCGTCACGATCATCCCATCTGGCTTTACGGCGAAGGAAGCCCAGTCGATCGTTTTAAGTGGTGGCCAGCCGGGCGATGCCTCGGCGATGAGCGCGATGCTTGGGGGTGCATCGATTACGAACAGTGAACCTTGGAGCGGAAAGTGGACTAAGCTGGATGTTGACGTGCGTGGGAAGGTTACCTTGACAGTGCCGGCCACGACAGCAGCCGTAGTACGAATTCATGGTTGACGATCATGGTGTTGGCCGCTTGGGGGTACGGTTGCTGGGGGGCTGAAATTGGGGATAGGCACTATAGACTTATAACATCATGACTATCCTCTATTCCTCTTTTCTCAAAATTTCAAGGAGGTACATTATGAAATACATTGAAACTGTGCATGTCGTATTTAAAACGCATTTGGATATTGGATTTACTGATCTATCGCACAATGTAGTCGACAAATACATGCACCACTATATTCCAGGGGCGATCGCATTAGCTGAACGGCTTGCTGAAGAGCGTGGGGCGGCTCGTTTTGTCTGGACGACTGGCTCTTGGCTCATTCATGAATATTTGCGTCAAGCAGACGGTAATGAACGGGAAACAATGGAACAGGCTATTTCACGGGGACTTGTAACTTGGCATGGATTGCCGTTTACTACACATACGGAGTTGCTTGACGAAGGACTTTTTAAGTATGGATTATCATTGTCGAAGCGCTTGGACGCACGGTTTGGCAAACAGACGATAGCAGCAAAAATGTCGGATGTGCCCGGTCATACGATGGCCATTGTTCCTCATCTTGTTCGCAATGGAATTAAATTCCTGCACCTTGGGGTCAATTTCGGATCAAAAATTCCTGCTGTTCCTCCTTTGTTTATCTGGAGAGCAAAAGATGGATCTGAATTGATTGTAAATTACGGCAGCGGCTATGGTAAGGTGCTTGAGGTTGAGGGTCTGCGCGACGCGCTGGTATTTGCCCATACGGGTGACAATATGGGGCCGCCGTCGGCAGAAGTCGTGCGTAATTTATTCGTAACGCTCGGAGAGAAATATCCGAATGCCGTGATAAAAGCGTCAACACTAGATGAATTCGCGGAAAAATTAGTCACCATCAAACATCAATTGCCGATCGTAGAGGAGGAAATCGGTGATTCTTGGATTCACGGCGCCGCCTCTGATCCATGGAAAATCGAACGTTACCGCGAGCTGCTGCGGCTGCGCAACCGTTGGATACAGGAAGGGCGCTTCGATGGCGATGGTTTGGAACTTGCCCGTTTTTCAGACAACTTGCTGCTGGTAGCTGAGCATACCTGGGGAATGGATTTGAAGAGATATTTGCCTGATTACCGCAATTATACGAAACAATCGTTCAATGTTGCTCGGGAGGAAAACCAAGTGGCGGAAGACGTCGTCCCCGTCAAGTACAAGTATCTCGCAAATCACAGAAGCAAAGAGCCAACGTCTTATCAACTGTTCGAAAGTTCCTGGAAAGAGCAGCGCGAGTATCTGTATCAAGCAATTGCAGCACTTGACGAGGATAAGCGAAATGAGGCCATTCATGCATTTGCTGAATTGGAACCGCAAATCACTGAACTCCACGGCGCTCGAGTGTTGCTGGCAGGTGAGCCGTATAAGCTTGGAACATTCGAAGTCTGTTTTGCTAGCGATGGTTCCATCGTGCGACTAGAAGACGGATATGGAAAGAAATGGGCCGACGAATGCCACCGGCTTGGGGTTTTCCGCTATGAGACGTTTGGTGTCAAACATTATCATTCTTGGTTTCAACAATACGTTTCGAATCAATATAGCACCAATGTTTGGGCGGATGCTGATTTTGGCAAACCGGGCATGGAGTTATGCCAGCCGTCGCCAACTGGCGCAGTTTACTTGCCAAGGCTTGTTTCCTTGCAATGGCAAGAGGAGGAGACACAGGATCTTGTCATCGCCGATTTGCAGTTGTCCGATGAGGCGGTCGAGCTGTATGGCGCACCTGCGAAATTGCGGATTCGATATGCGTTTAGCAAGGAAAAAGGCCGCATGGAAACGGAGTTGGTCTGGTTGGGCAAATCCGCGTGCAGGTTGCCGGAAGCGAGCTGGTTCTCCTTTGTTCCGAAAGTCGACAATCCCAACCTTTGGAAGATGGATAAGATGGGGGATAAGGTGTCCCCGTTGGCAGTCGTTCGCAATGGAGGACGCAATCTGCATGCAGTATTTTTGGGAGTTGACTATTTCGGCAGCGATGGCTCCGTACAGATTGAAACGTTGGACGCACCGTTGGTGGCGCCAGGTGAGCGAAGACTTTTGCAATTCGACAATACGTTTGTTTCACTCGACGGCGGAATGCATTTCAACTTGCACAACAATATCTGGGGGACCAATTTCCCGATGTGGTGCGAAGATGATCTGAAATTCCGATTCGCCATTACAATGGAAAGCGCAAGAATATTGAATTGACAAAGACAACAATTAAGAAAACGCCTTCGCAGTCAAGAGCTTGGCAATCATTAGCCAGTTTAGGGGGAGTTTGTCTTGGCTTGCAAAGGAAAAAAATGGATATGGATCATTTCAGGTGGAATTCTGCTTGCAGGCTGCGGTGTGAAAGAGGGAGTCAGTCCAACCTCAAACGTCAACACGAGTCCAGTCACGTTAAGTCTGTATATGTACACCCCGGCGCCTGATCAGTTTATCCAGGACAGTATTGTGAAGCCGGTTGAAAAAAAGTTTCCGAATATTACTCTTAAAATTGTGAATAACACGTCAGCTGCCACTCCTCAACAGCTTATTGCATCGGGTAATGTTCCAGACCTGATGTATGGCAGTATCCTATTCAATGTTCAGGAATTAATAGATTTAGGGATGCTTTATGATATGAATGATCTAATCAAAAAGGATCATTTTGATATCAACCAGATTAATTCAACAGTGGTGAAGGAAATCAAATCCATGGGAAATCATGGCGAGATTTATGCCCTTCCGTTTTATATAAATTATCAAGTGCTTTATTATAATAAAGATATATTTAATAAATTCGGGGTCCAATATCCGAAAGATGGCATGACATGGGATCAAGTGACCGCGCTTGGCCAAAAATTGTCTGAGACGAGTAATGGAGTGACCTATGAAGGATTGGCAGTCCCTAGTCCCGTTGAACTTGCGTACCAGTTGGCACTTCCTTTTGTTGATCCTAAAACGCACCAGGCATTACTGGATACAGATGATTTCAGAAAAATATTCGAATTGGATAATACCATTTATAATTCCCAAAATGGTATGCAGGTCAGCGGGCCGCAGGGTGGTTTTTTAAAGAATAAAACTGAGGCTATGTACTTAAGATGGGGTGATACCACACAAACTTTAGTTGCAATGGCCCAAAGTGGGGATGCAATGAATTGGGACATGGTGACTTCACCTTTCTTTAGCGGCACTTCCGGTTATACAAATGCCGTTGATCAACATGACTTGTTAATCTCCCAAACCAGCACACATAAGGATTTGGATTTTCAAGTCGTTTCTTATTTAGTTTCAAAAGATTATCAAATGGAACTTGCAAGGAATGGTTACTTGTCTGCCTTGACAGATCCAGACTTGCAAAAGAGTTTTGGAGCCAATAGTCCTGAATTGAAAGGAAAAAATCTGCAGGCCATTTTCAAATCGAATCCTGTACCGGTGCTTCCCATGACTAGTTATGATGGATTGGCTCAAAACGAGATATTTAAATATGTAACTCTGGTTGAGACAGGAAAATTGGATGTCAACACAGCATTGAGGCAGGCTAATGACGCAGCAAACAAGGACATTCAGGCTGCGATCCAGCAACAAGGAAATTAGAGCAAAATCGATGAAGGAGGAGACTATCATGTTTTTTACGGAAGAAAAAATAGAAGAGCGAATTAAGGAATTATCGTCCTATCGTTACAGGGATACGATTTCGATTCGAGACTTTCACATGATTGCCGATCCAGAAGGCCGAAACGGCGCTTATCCCCCCAATTCTGGCGAAGGTTCTATTGTACGGATCGGCGATTCCTGGAAAGGGACAGACTTATATCACTGGTTGATAACGACTGTTGAGATTCCGGCCGATTGGGCCAGACGTAAAATCGTGGGAATGTTTGACTTTGCGATGAATAACAGTTTCGAATCGTTGCTCTTTGTCAATCGACACCCTTATCAGGGTGTTGATTCGAACCATCAGGAAGTATTCTTTTCACCTAAGTCGATCGGGCAGACAGTCGATTTGCGATTCCGGATCTGGACCAGATTGGGAGGGCAAAGAGGTTATCGTTCAGTTCAGGAAAACAAGCTGAAAATGGCCAACCTTTCATGGTTGGATGAAGCGGTCGACGACTTGTACTATACGGCGACGGTTGCTTTGGAAACATTGAAAGTCTTGGAAACGAACCGTCCCGAACGTTGGATTCTGCTAAATGCTTTGGATAAAGCCATTGCACAATTAGATTGGTCGAAACCGGGTTCGGAGCGGTTTTATGAAAGCGTAAATCTTGCGAATGATTTGTTGAACTCCGAGCTTCAATCAATGGAGAAACAGCATCCGGTGACGGTTCAATGCATTGGTCACACACACATTGATGTGGCTTGGCTGTGGCGGTTGAAGCATACACGTGAGAAATCCGCTCGTTCGTTCTCTACCGTTCTTCGTTTAATGGAACTTTTCCCGGAATATGTCTTCTTGCAAACCCAACCGCAGCTGTACGATTACATCAAGTCCGATTATCCGGAGATCTATGCACAAATTAAGGAAAAAGTTCTGGAGGGACGTTGGGAAGCAGAAGGCGGCATGTGGCTGGAGGCAGACTGCAACC
>JAQBPP010000166.1 GCA_028287455.1 Bacilli bacterium
GCGCAACCCTAATGCAACCCCAACTCGATCTACAAATTGACCCGCGTGCAGATCCATGCCTGAACCGAGCAACTCGATTTCGTAGCCAAAGGGGCCTCTTCTGACATGCAGCAGGTCTGTCGTGCCCCCTGACAAATGGACAGCTAAAAACTCAGGCCTCGCGATCAAATCAGCCGGACCAGACACCACCCGAGTCAGCGACGCTTCTCCCGCTGCGATGTGTCCTTCCTGGTGCGTAGTGGCGAAAGCGGGCACGCCTAACGCAGCCGCCATGCTGATGGCAAATGAACCGCCAGCCTGAAAAACTGGCATATAGGACTCCTGTAAAGGTCTGGGTTTTTCGGAATAACCGATGACACGAATGTTCTTCGCTATTGGTCCCATTTCTTGGAACAACCTCGGCAATGCCTTTAAATGCTCAAATAAGGCGGCAGACTGCTGCAAGCCCCTTTTTCCAGCCGGAACTTGCAGCAATCGCCGCCCATCAAATAAAATCGTACCTTGATTATCCAGCAGACACACAGATGTCATATAATTACTGGTATCAATTCCGAGGATCAATCGTTTTTCACACCCTGCCGCAGTTCATCAATATTCAGAATCAACTTCCCGAGGATTCCGTTGACAAACTTCCCTGATTCTTCTGTGGAGAACTCCTTGGCTAACTCCACTGCCTCATTTACGACAACATTTACTGGAGTATCCATTTCATAGAGCAGTTCATATAGGGCGAGCCGCAGTATATTGCGATCAACCGCAGCCATTCGACTAAGTTCCCAACCTTGGGAGTACTGGGCAATCACCGAATCGATCCAGTTTCGGTGAGTGATCGTCCCCTCTAATAACGTTACAAGAAATAACTGATCTACTTCTCCCGGTTCACCTGTTACCGTCTCAATCGTATCGCTTACTGAGCAGACGGTCATATCGAATTGGTAAAGCGCCTGAATCACTTTGCCACGAGTCCGCCTACGGCTCATCATTCTCCACTCCTTAACCACTACTTCGGAGGCAATATCCGTTCCACAACATCACGCCAGTCTTCATTACCTTCCCATATCCTGCCGAGATAATACCCAAACGCTACAAATCCGGCAAAAATGATGACCTTCCAGAAGCCAAAAACGAGGTACAGAAGGCCCAAAATCACCCCTACGAGCACACCAAAACTGCGGCCTCTCAGGCCTGCAGCCACGTTTAACACTCGCTCCCAGAACTGATTCATCCCAGATCCCTCGATTTAGCCTTGCTCATTTTGCCACTCGCTACTTGCAGTTTACGCAAATCCTTCACAGATACGATTACCTGCTCCACATTTACACCGGCTAATGAACTAACATATGCCTTGACCTTAGTCTGCAATCCGGAACACGTCGCAGGTATATCTACATCCGGCTCTACAATCAATCGGATTGCAATCCGAAGACCTGTCTCGTCAATTCGAATGCGGGCACGCAAATCACTGATGCCAGAGATGCTGCGTCCTGCCCTGAGCACCAAACTCTCAAGTGTTTCAATGGAAATGCGAATCTCTCCATTTTCGGTCCGAGTAATAATCGATGGAGACTGCTTGTCCGCGTGTCTGGGTCTGGTGCGGTAAAAGATAAACCGCAGCGAGATCAAAAATAACAGAACAGCCACACAAACGACTTCCCACGGTGCAATGAGCGGTAGTTCATCAGTAAATAATCCAAAGGTTATGAGAGAAACAAATACACAGAGCACTGCTACCAAAACGGAATAAACAAACAGCAACAAGCGATCAGCAGCTGTCAACTTGATCCCCCTCCTGAACCCTGGCGTATGTACATCAACAAATGGAGCACGTTTCGTATAAAATCCCCCCTTCTATAAGGAAGGGGGGATTCGGACTACTTAACCCGAGCTGTGGTATTCGTTGTGCCGGAATCTGTTTCTCGTTCATCCTGCGCAAATTGAACCCCTACTATATGAACATTCACTTCGACTACTTCAAGTCCAGTCATGCTTTCGATCGCACGTTTCACATTGTTCTGAATTTCGGTTGCAATTTCAGGAATTTTCACCCCATATTCAGCAACAATCGAAACATCGACCGCACATTGCTTCTGGCCGACTTCAACCTTGACCCCTTTGGACAAATTCTTGCGGCCCAAAAGGTCAGCTATTCCGCCAACTACTCCACCAGCCATTCCTGCAACACCGTGAACCTCAGTCGCTGCAAGTCCAGCAATAATTTCAATGACTTCGTTGGCAATTTTTACGTGCCCCATATCTTCGGGGGAAGCTTCCAATTGAAACACGGGCCCCAATCCCTTCAACTTAGTAGTCAAAACACTACTACTATAATTATAGCAGACAACCAGAGAATATGTCCAATTTCATCCAACTTCAGCGACTTTTACAACGGGTACAGCTCAAGAAATTTTGTTGTTACATCCCCGGATTGGAAAGCCGGATGATCCAAAACTTTAAGGTGGAACGGGATCGTGGTTTTAATGCCCTCGATTTGAAACTCCCTTAACGCGCGTTTCATTCGTGAAATCGCCTCATCCCGGGTGGGGGACCAAACGATCAGTTTGGCAATCATGGAATCGTAAAAAGGGGTAACTGTGTATCCCGTGTAAGCTGCCGAGTCCACTCGCACACCAGGACCTCCTGGCGGCAAATATTCGGTGATTGTGCCTGGGCAAGGCATAAAATTCTTGTCCGGGTCTTCTGCATTGATCCGGCACTCCATCGCCCAACCACTGAACCGTAATTCCTCTTGCGTAATGGATAAAGGCAAACCGGCAGCCACTCGGATTTGCTCCTTGATCAGATCCTGCGACGTAATCAGTTCAGTCACTGGATGTTCTACCTGGATTCGCGTGTTCATCTCCATAAAGTAGAAGTCACCCGATAAATCATAGATAAATTCCACTGTTCCTGCGCCGGAATAGTTAACTGAACGCGCTGCAGCAACCGCAGCTTCCCCCATCTGTCGACGCTTCTCAGGGCTGATCGCGGGCGAAGGAGCCTCTTCAATCAGCTTCTGCAAGCGGCGCTGAATCGAGCA
>JAQBPP010000205.1 GCA_028287455.1 Bacilli bacterium
GCAGTTTTCTGTCCAAATAACGTCTGTAAAGTTGTTTTGAGTTCTTCAAACTGGTTGTTTGGGTGGTTCGGTTCTTGCATAGACGTGTAAAAAATGGCCTGTGGCGTCACATTCCAGCCGGCAAACGCATCTTCCACCGACTGCTGATAGCTGTCAAAATCCAATTCGAAGTCCATGTGTTTGTCAATTTGATTCACCACCAAATAAAACTTCTTGCCGCGGTTTTGCAGTTCTTTAGCGAACAGAAAATTCAATTCAGATTGCACATGATTGTAATCCATCATATAAAAAACAAGATCTGACAAAAACAACACAGATTCAGTCGCAACCTGATGCACCGCATCGGTGGAATCAATGCCAGGCGTATCTAACAGAACCACTTTTGGCGGTAAAAAAGCACTAGGGTAGTCGATCGAAACCCGCTTCACATTCGCTTCTTCAACACAATATCGCTTGACCGACTCCAGATGATCCTCAAGCGGAAATTGAATCTGCTCCCCGCTGGCCATAGTCACAAGTGCCTGCGGATTGCCCGTGCGAACTTCCACCACATTCGCAGTGGTAGGAATGGGACTTGCGGGCAAGACGTCTGCCCCAAGCAGTGCGTTGACAAGCGTTGATTTTCCAGCTGAAAAATGTCCACAAAATGCTGTATACAAATTGCCGGAATCGGCTTTGACCGCAAGTTCTGCCGCTTGTTCGGCCAACCGATCCAGCTGATATACGGATAACGCAGAGCTCGCGTTTTGAAATCGCTGGGACCACTTGTTTGCAGTTAATTGCATTTGTTCACGCCCTCTATTTTTAACTCGCTTCTGAGTTTATCACAAACGACAAGGCCCCGATATACATCCAATGATTGGTATGACGCACGCTCATTATTACTGTGCGATGGGACATACTTCTACTAGAGAAGGGAGGGATAAGCCATGCATGGATTGTCCAGAACGGCTCTTACTCTGGTCATTATCGGGGCGATAAACTGGTTGTTGGTCGGGCTTTTTCAATGGGATTTAATTGCCGCAATTTGCGGAGGAAGTAACTCCTTTGTCAGCCGCGTGATCTATACCATCATCGGGCTAGCAGGGATTTATTGCATCACGCTTTTCTTCGCCAATGATGATCGAGCTCGCCGGTCATCCTGACCCACCTGAATCCCGACTGTGCAGCTGCACGAAATAGCCCCCTGACAGGGGCTATTTTATTTTAGTGCTCCTTCCTTTGAAAAGCACGATAGTCATGCTGCCGACCCCTGCCAAGAGCGTCAGCACTTGCAGCACAAATCCGATAACTGGAATGTTTTCAATCAGCAAGATGCCAACGATTGCAATTGCCACCAACTGGTAATTGTTTGCCCGCGACAATTGAGGAAAATAGCGGAGCAAGAGGCCAAGTGTTGAATGGATTAGCACAGGCGACAGCAAAATAGCTGCAATATATAGGATGAGCAGCAGCAATCCAAGCGGAATCCCCACAACCGTGATCAGCGCGATCAGTATCACAATTGGAGTGAGCAGCAAAGCAGCAACGCCGATTCCGAGCGACGCTCCAAATGACCGAATAATACGATAGGAAACGGCGCTCAAGAAGACAGGCATTTTACGATACAGCAGCAGCCAAATGAGATATTCAACCAACACAGAACCAATGAACAGAAACGTCGATGCTGCAAGATTTGAGCCTCCGTCAGTGGATTGTGCAATAGCAGGGAGATGCTGAGTAAGTTTTCCCCCGATCAGCGCACCGCTTAAAACCTGTGCTGCAGAAGAGCTGGTGTAATCCACATCGCCTGCTACATGACTGCTTGGCGCGAAGCTGATCTGCGCAAAAGAAGCGTTATGAATTTCACCCACTGCACCTGATACCGCGAGGGATTGCCCTTTCCCAAGCACAGCACGGTGTACTTGGCCCGCAATCGTAACATTCTGGCCATACAGCATTAAATCACGGCCAATCGAACCGGTTTGGGTGACATTCAGCGTCTGAATGAATCCTCCCGCACTGCCGCCGATGCCTCCGCCAATTTGTGCACTGCTCGCCACGATACCAGCCAAATCTCCGATTTTACCGTTTACCACGACTTGAGTGGCAGCGATAAAAGCATTTCCGGTAATCGTCCCATTAATGGTTACCTTGTTAGCAATAACAAATAGTTCCCCGTCAATTTGTCCATCAATTTGAACTGAGTTGCCAACGAAAAATCGGGGTCCTTGCAAATTGGCAGATTTCTCAATCACGATATCACTCGCTTGCGGGTCTGACGCTGCATACGTTGCAGGAATCGGTGCAAAGGCTGCCAGCACAATTCCAAGCAAAAGCAATAAACCAAGCAATCGCCTGATCCTCTGTCTAACGTTTCGTTTCAATCTGTTTTCTCTCCTTAACAATAGCCATCTTTAGGTTATAATGAACCTTGGAAATAACAGTACATAGGAGACTTGATCAATGAACTCAGCTATGCCCATTTTCAATACGTATGAAGAAGTCGAAACTGCCCTTTGGCAAGTGGTCCATGAGCATTTCTTCCAAGGAGACTTTTTAACAACGCTCGCTGCAGGCAGTTATAAGGATGATCAAATTCGAGAGTTTGCGATTCAATATAGTTTCTACAGTCGGCATTTCCCCAGGGTGCTGGGCGCTGCAATCTCAGCAATGCCTCCGTTAGACAGCTGGTGGATCCCGCTCGCAGACAACCTGTGGGATGAAGCAGGCCGCGGTGCAGAGGGCAAATCCCATGCCTTATTGTACCGCACTTTTCTGACTTCCGTAGATCCTTCGATCCATTATGATGCCAAAGGGTACCCGATCGGCGCAACGATGCAAGACTGTATTATGGAGGCAATCGATACGTTTATCAAATTTTTCCGCGCCTGCACTCCGCTGCAGGCAATGGCTGCCGTTGGACTCGGCTCAGAATTGTTTGCTGGTGCCGTGATGGGTAAAATCGGCGAAGGTCTGCAGCATCCTGCGTACAATCAAAATCGAGCAATAAACACTCTGTTCTGGGCTGCACATGCAGATGAACACGAACCACGCCATTATCAACTATGCAAGGATATTTTGCAAACTTTTTCGCAACCTGATGAGCTCAGGGTTATGTTTGAAACAGGAAGCTACATCGCACAATCAGAAGCCAGGATGTACGACAAGATACATCGTCATCTGTTAGGGAAATAAACGTCCCTTCCCTACTCGCTCAGCCCTTGGCAAAGTCACTCGTAAGGAAGGGACATTTATTTTATTTCTGCAATTAAAATTATAATGAAAAAACCAATGCCCATGTGGACATTGGTTTTTTAAATTGGTGCCGGCGAAAGGAATCGAACCCTCGACCTACTGATTACAAGTCAGTTGCTCTACCTGCTGAGCTACACCGGCAACTGGCTCCTCGAGTAGGATTCGAACCTACGACCCTCCGGTTAACAGCCGGATGCTCTACCGCTGA
>JAQBPP010000242.1 GCA_028287455.1 Bacilli bacterium
TGTCACGGTTAAGGAGGACAAGTCAAAATGGCAAATCCAGGCGCGGCAGGTCTCAGCTTAATCTTTCGACTGGAACTTCTGAATTCCAGCAGCACTTTTGGCCAACTGGCCAGTCTAATCGGCGAGTCCGGCGGCGATATCATTGCGGTGGATGTGATTCATGTGACCAAAGAGACGGTCATTCGCGACCTCACTGTCAATATCTTCGACCGGGATCACGGCAAACGACTCACTGATGCGCTGAATGCCACTGCCGGAATTTCTGTCATCAATGTATCCGATCGCACTTTCCTCATGCACATCGGCGGTAAAATCGAAGTCACACCCAAAATCACCATCAAAAACCGGGATGATTTATCCCGAGTGTACACACCGGATGTGGCCAGGGTTTGTGAGGCGATCCATGAAGACCCCTCCAAGGCGTTTCAATTAACCATCAAGCGCAATACGGTCGCAGTGATCTCGGATGGCACAGCTGTTTTAGGTCTGGGGGATATTGGTCCCTTGGCGGCAATGCCCGTGATGGAAGGCAAAGCCATGCTGTTTAAGCAAATGGCAGACGTGGATGCCTTCCCGCTTTGTTTGGATACCAAAGATGCGCAGGAGATTATCCAGATTATCAAAGCAGTTGCACCCGCGTTCGGGGGCATCAACCTGGAAGATATCAGTTCCCCGCGCTGTTTTGAAATTGAGGACGCTTTACGGACGGAGCTGAACATCCCTGTCTTTCATGACGATCAGCACGGCACCGCAGTAGTCCTGCTGGCGGGTCTTATGAATGCGGCGAAGATTGTGGGCAAGAGACTTAGCGATCTGAAAGTCGTAGTGACAGGAATTGGCGCAGCGGGAATTGCATGCACTCGAATCATGCTGTCCGCCGGAATCAGGGATGTGATCGGAGTCGACCGCAACGGCATTATTTCAAAGGGGCAAGACTATCAGAATAACATGTGGAATTGGTATGCAGAACATACGAATCCTCGGGAAGTTGCCGGCGCTTTGGATGCAGCAATTGTAGGGGCTGATGTATTTATCGGACTAAGTGGACCTGGTGTACTCAAAGTAGAGCATCTGCAAACGATGGCCAAAGACCCGATCTTATTCGCGATGGCCAATCCCACCCCAGAAATCGATCCTGAACAAGCCGCTCCCTATGTGCGCGTTCTCGCCACCGGCCGTTCGGATTATCCGAACCAAATCAACAATTTGCTTTGTTTCCCTGGGATTTTCAAAGGAACTTTGGATTGCCGGGCACGCGAAATTAATGAGGAAATGAAATTGGCTGCGGCCAAAGCGATTGCTTCAGTAGTTTCAGATGATGAATTGACTGAAACGTATATTGTTCCTTCAGTTTTTAATAGAAAAATTGCGGAACGAGTAGCGCAGGCAGTAATTGAAGCTGCATATGCGACCGGAGTTGCCCGCAGGGAACGGCACCAAGTGACTACCGATCACTTTTGACATAAAAACAGCTAGTCTCTAAGGCAAACTGTTGTCTTAAAGGCAAACTGTTGTCTTAAAGGCTAACTGTTTTTTTCACGATTTGATTTGCCTGACGGGAAAGAAAATTTGCCTCATTTTTTTCACATAAGTACGGTAGAGTTTGTTTTCTACTTCTGTATTGACAATTTTCCGTTCGCACCCCAGACAGAGATATTTCTCACCAATATGGATGCCCATTTCCTGCTGCTCACCGCAGATAATGCATGTTTCATGCGGAGCGGTTTGAGCAGTTTCCAATTCGTCCGTACGCAGCTTTCTTTCTACACGAGCCAAATCCCGTCACCTGCCTTCTACTATCTTTCTCAGGCAAAACCTGGTAGTTAGTAAAAGTATGGGAAATACTAGCTAAATCTATACATTAACCTATGAAACAGCAAGCAAACTAGTGCACGTCCAGTCTGATCGGCTCCGCTTCCCGCTGCGAATCCGGCTGCGGCTGGGCACCCTGTTGGCCGCTTGAACTCATCGTGATTAGCCAAACTCCTGCCATAATTACGATCATCCCTAACCAACGCGTCCAAGGGATCGTTTCACGGAACACCCACCAGCCAGCGAATATACCTAGTACATAAGCTAGGCTCTGCAGCGGATATACATAGCTTAAAGCAGCATTTTTCAGGATCAACAGCCACAGCGCTGTAGCGATGATATACAAAATGCCCCCGGCCCAGATCCCAGGGGAAGACACCAATCGTATGATGCTCAAGGACGTCATGCTTTGCATCGCTTGTTTACACAGAATTTGTCCAATAACCAGGCAAAAAATATTGCTGAGGAGTAAAGAAAAAAGCAAAGTCCGGCTCATGTAAAACTTCCTCCTAAATTTACAAACGCTGAGCTGGTCATCTAGCACAGTGCGGAAATCAATGCACAATCCAGGTGTGCAGCACCAAAATGGCAATTAACCCTGGAATGCCGAGCAGCCCTGTCACCCCGATGGTAATCGGGTTATAAGGAACATGCAAATGGATTTGCTGCCCGATCAGATTTAAAAACCATAACCCGATCGCGCTGATTGTC
>JAQBPP010000011.1 GCA_028287455.1 Bacilli bacterium
GTTACTGCATCTGCAGAGGGACTGTGAATGGATTGCTTCGTCAAATAATGACGATTGAATCCATACTCTTCCATCACCTTTCCCACGGTAGGATCAAAGATGCCATCCGTCCATTTGGCAATTTCCAAAGCAAACTTGAGAGGTTCAAATAAAAACGGGCTAACCGAAACTGGGGTTTCAATCTGTTGGCAGGCCTTCGTCAATTCACTGTCAGAGCTAAAACGACTGCAGGCATGCTCCACTTTTTGAAATGCGATAAAAGCCCGATTGATTTTTTCTTCTACCTCGTCCTTTGATTTCTTCCCTGTGACTACTTGTATATCTACAACGGTATCCATATATACTTTGGTTTTTTTCATTTTTGTGCCCATTATGAATTTTGTGCCTGGGAAAGTGCATCCTGTACCGCATCTTCAAAAGCCTGTGTACTATACGTCGCGCCAGATACATTGTCCACTTGAGCACTTTGTTTTTGCACCACTTCGTCAGGCATCCCTACTACGTCATCTTCTGAATAATGCATGGCAAAATCACTGATTGTAACATCGGTTATTTTATCGTTTTTAATGGTTACTGCCACTTGAATCGATCCGCGCCGATTGCTTCCTGTACCGGTAAAGGTGCCCGCTTTATAAACACTTTTGATTTGGCTGCTTGGTGATGGGCTGCTTTGATTCTGTATGTTAGCTTGGGAGTAATGTGATGTTTGTTGTATGGATGCATGAGTTACCGTTGTGAAATATTCAGCTGAATAAATCGCTCCTAGGGCTGTAGTACATAGGACGATCCACTTTTTGCTCATTTTTGCCATAGCAAGCCCTCCGATTTGATTGTTCTCTACCCCCACGAAGATACGGCCATAGCGAATCCTTCTTCCATGCCTCTAGTATAATTGTGCAATATTTAAATTTTCTTAAAATCATTGTGAATATATAATTTGTTTTTTTTCATCATTACCCGTTATGAATTTTGTGCCTGGGAAAGTGCCTCCTGTACCGCATCTTCAAAAGCCCGTGTGCTATATGTAGCCCCGGATACATTGTCCACTTGCGCACTTTGTTTTTGCAGCACTTCGTTAGGCAACCCTACTACGTCATCTTCTGAATAATGCATGGCAAAATCACTGATTTCAACATCCGTTATTTTATCTTTTTTAATGGTTACTGCCACTTGAATGGATCCGCGCCGATTGCTTCCTGTACCTGTAAAGGTGCCCTCTTTATAAACACTTTTGGTTGGGCTGCTTGGAACTGGGCTGCTAGCTGTTTTACTGCTTGGAGTTGTGCTGCTTGGTACTGGGCCGCTTGGTGTTTTGCTGCTTGGTGTTGGGCTGCTTGGAACTGGGCTGCTAGGTGCTTTGCTGCTTGGAACTGGGCTGCTAGGTGTTGTGCTGCTTGGTGCTGGGCTGCTTGGTGTTGGACTGCTTGGTGTTGGGCTGCTTGGTGTTGGGCTGCTTTCAGTCAGTATGTTAACTTGGGAGTATCCTGGGGCTTGCTGGATGGATGCATGAATTTCCGTTGCGAAATATTCAGCTGTATAAATCGCTCCTAGCGCTGTTGAACAGAGGACGATCCACTTTTTGCTCATTTTTGCCATAGTAAGCCCTCCAATCGGATTGTTCTCTATCCATTCATAATGAAATAGGATGAAGTTTTGGGTTTATCGCCATAGCGAATCTTTCTTCCGATGCCCCCAGTATAATTGTCCAATATTTAAATTTCCTTAAAATCATGCTGTCTGCTAAAATTAATTAGAAATTCTGGCGAAAGGCGGGAAAAGCATGCGCGTGCTTGTCGTAGAGGATGATACTTCTTTGCTCAAGGTCATCCGTGACATTTTCGAAGGCGAGGCTTTCCTGACAGATGCCGCAGAGACAGGCGACGAAGGTTATTATTTGGCCGGGCAGGCCATTCATGACTTGATTGTTCTTGATGTGATGCTGCCTGGGATGAGCGGTGTGGAAATCGTAAAAAAACTAAGGGCTCAATCTGTGCTGATCCCAATTATTCTTCTGACCGCTAAAGATGCTGTGGAGGATCGCGTCGCCGGTTTGGATGCAGGAGCGGACGATTATATAACGAAGCCATTTGCCGTGTCGGAATTGCTGGCTCGATCAAGAGCCGTTCTAAGGAGACGAGGAACAATCGGTCAGGAAGGTGATCTGACCTGTGGTCCGATCCGGTTAGCTCCAGCAGCAAGGGATGCTTTTAGTGGAGAAACACCATTGAATTTGACGACAACAGAATATGAACTACTGGAATTTTTCCTATGTAATAAAAATCAGATTTTAACCCGCGAACAGATATTCGACCGGGTTTGGGGTTTTGATTCAGGGTCCGCCACAACGGCTGTTGACGTATATGTGCACCATCTGCGTAAAAAGCTCACGGCCAATGGTGCTGGTACATTTCTTCGTACAGTGCGGGGAATTGGCTATATATTAAAAGGAGAGCCAAATGTTCAATAATACGCGTAGAAGATTGGTCATTCTTAATGCCGCGGTTTTCCTGCTGCTTCTATCCGTACTGAGCTCCTTGTTATACGTTCATATGCGGTACCGATTATTCCACGATACGGATGAGATATTGAAACAGGCGGAACACCGGATTCAATCGTTTCACAATATTTCAGAGTTGCTTCGATCCGATCATCCAGATACACAGCAGGATGAGAGAACGACATACCTATTCTGGAACGCACAAGGTCAGCTGCTCGAACAGGTGCCGAAACAATCTTTCTCCTTGGGGACAGCGAATCAATTCAGAGATCATACAGACGCACTGACGGTTCGCACGGTAACTGCGGACAAGCATAGCTATCGTGTGCTGCGATTTCCGAATCAAAATCAAAGCTCGGCTGCGATTGCCTCTATCGGGATTGTAAGAAATCTGGAGGATGTAAAGGGCACGCTCCATTCGTTAATGTGGGATATTGCCGCGGGAATTATCGCGGGTGTAGTCATTTCGATTTTCGCGGGGTTATTTTTGGCGGAACGGGCCCTCATACCGATACGTCGTTCCTGGGAGAAACAGCAGCGCTTTGTGGCGGACGCTTCACATGAGCTGCGGACGCCAACGGCGATTATCCAGGCTCAGACAGAATTGCTTTTTCGACATCCCGCGCATTCTATAGAGCAGGAGAGTCCCAATATCGCGGTTATTTTAAAAGAGAGCAAACGGATGGGTAAGTTAGTGGATGATCTGTTGACGCTGGCTAGATCCGATTCGAACCAGTTGCAGATTCATTCGTCCACAATTGCACTGGATTCCTTATTGTCTGAAGTAATAGACCAATTCCGCTTATTGGCGCACACCAAGGAAATCGAAATTAGGACTGATCTTCATTCCCCCCTATCCCTCTGGGGTGATGAAGGCAGAATCCGTCAGCTTCTGATCATCCTGCTGGATAATGCTTTGAAATTCACACCGTCATCAGGACGAATCGAGGTAACCAGCCGTTATCAATCCAATTCCGTTTATATCCGTATATCAGACAGCGGCTGCGGAATAACAGAGGATGAGCTTCCCCATATTTTTGAGCGGTTTTACCGTGGAGACAAAGTTCGTTCCCGTACCCAAGCTGGGACGGGGCTTGGGCTGTCCATAGCTCAATGGATTGTAGATGCGCATGGCGGAATTATCCGGGTAAATTCTAAAGAAAATAAAGGAACCAAAGTAGAACTGCTATTCCCGAGAAAACAGCGAGGACCGGCAGAGACAAGTGGTGTAGGGAGACTCTAATGTATCCGCACGGAAACGAAAGGCGATGCTAATATACGATAAAAATCTCGCATCCCGGCAATTAAGAATGACAGAGTGCACTCCTTAGGGGGTGCATTTTTTATGCCGGCTTTTTAAAGGTCCACGAAAATTCGACAGAAAGTCCTATTTTTCCCCTTATTCATTAAATCTTAATATCATTTTGCTATCATCTACTAACATCATCGAATAGAAAGGGAGTTTGTAAAATGAAAAGAAAACCGATGCTCGTACTGGCCGTCTTCGTATTAATTGCGCTCATGGTTAGCGCATGCGGCAGTAAAAACAACTCTTCTGACACAGCCTCCGGTTCCGCAGCATCAAGTCCGAGTCCCAGTTCTTCGCCATCAGTTTCTGCAACAAGCTCGTCATCGCCCTCGGCTTCATCAGCCCAACAAGTCGATATCAAACTTGGGGCCAAGGATTTTGAGTATGATCAAAAGCAGATTCACGTAAAAAAAGGAGATAAGGTGAAAATCACCCTAACGAGCGATGACGGAGGACACGGGTTCACCATTCCGGACTATAACGTGACCATTAACGGCAACGGAAGCGCTGAATTCACCGCCGATAAGGCAGGTACTTTCGAATATCACTGTTCCGTCATGTGCGGATCGGGTCATACCAAGATGATAGGAAAGCTTATTGTGGAATAACAGCAAGGCCTCGTTATTTTCGTAAAG
>JAQBPP010000014.1 GCA_028287455.1 Bacilli bacterium
CAAATGGCTCACCTCATCGCGGCGGAAACGCTCAGGAATCTGCAAGGCGAACAGGCGCAAACTGAACGGCATTTGTTCATCATCAATCTCCGAACACTGAAAAATTCCCGTCATCATTTTCTGCCCAATCCGCTTTGTCCAGTCTGTGCGAAACTGCCAGACGATTCTCCGCAAGCGGCTGACATTACGCTGCAGTCAAGTCCAAAACTGAGCGCAGACAGTTACCGCTCTCGTTCTTTGGATGAGCTTAAACAGGTGCTGATAAACGATTACTTAGATTATCGGACCGGCTGTTTTAATGGGAAAGCGCATGACCTCGCATCCCCTTTTGCAGGTGTCACCGTCAACCTGCCGTTGTTAACGGCAGATGAGGCAGCTGGCGGGCGGACCCATTCCTACGCCGAAAGCGAATTAACAGCAATTCTGGAAGGATTGGAGCGTTATTGCGGCCTGGCTCCGCGTGGGAAACGGACGGTGGTACACGACTGCTTTCGCAACCTGGCAGCTCAGGCGCTGAATCCTACCAGTGTTGGGGTACATGCGCACGAGCAGTATGCTCAGCCGGATTTTCCGTTTGCACCGTTTGATCCTGACCGTTCAATCGATTGGGTTTGGGGATATTCTTTTTTGCAAAAGCGTCCGATCCTGGTGCCGGAGTTATTAGCCTATTACAGTTTGGGCTGTGATGGCGGCTTCGTCTATGAAACATCTAATGGTTGCGCGATAGGCGGGAGTTTGGAAGAGGCGATTTTGTACGGCATTCTGGAGGTGGTGGAGCGAGACGCGTTTCTGATGACCTGGTATGCGAGGCTGCCGCTTCCTCGCCTTGACCCTTACTCTGCTGGAGACCAGGAATTGACGCTGATGGTCGAACGGTTGCGTGTAGTCGCGGGGTTTGAGCTCCATTTGTTTAACGCTACGATGGAAAACGGAATCCCAACTGTCTGGGCAATTGCGAAAAACAGCAAACAGTCAGGCGTGAATCTAATTTGCGCTGCTGGCGCCCATCTGGACCCGATTCGTGCAGTAAAAAGCGCGATTCACGAACTGGCCGGGATGGTATTCACACTTGATGATCAATTCCAAACAAATCGTCCTGCGTATGAAAGGATGTTGGAGGACCCGTCTCTAGTCCAGCGAATGGAGGATCACTCGATGCTGTACAGTTTGCCGCAAGCTGAGCAGCGCTTGCAATTTCTGCTGGACAGCTCCCGTCCGCTGCGAACATTTGCCGAGGAATACAAGACCAGGACCTGGAATACGGATTTGACTGATGATTTGCAGGAGATGCTGCAGGAATTCTGCCGGTTGGATCTGGAAGTGATTGTGGTGGATCAAACTGCAGACGAACTGAAGCCAAATGGCCTGCATTGCGTCAAAGTTCTGATTCCAGGCATGCTGCCAATGACGTTTGGGCACCACTTGACCCGGCTGACTGGGCTTGCGCGCGCGCTCAAAGTCCCAATGGAACTTGGGTTTTCGCAGCGTCCGCTAACGCTTGCAGAGCTGAATCCGCATCCGCATCCGTTTCCTTAAGCCGAGACCAGAGGAGGAAGAAGGATGAGGCTGCAGGACTTTTTGTACAATCTGCATTTTGACATTGACAAAATCAGCCCGCCTGACAAACAGGTGGACTGGGAAGATGCACCCCTCCCTTACAAACTGTACCGTGGACTGCCTGTTATTCCTTTGTCCACTGACGTTCCGCTTAGTCTCGCCGCACACGTTTCGAACCTAAAACCTGGACTGCGGGAAATTGGACATTTTCTCTGGTACGTATATGGGCTCAATGGGCTCTGCCAGACAGTCGATCAGGCGGAACAAACGGCAAAAACGATGCAGTCGTACAGGCGATTTGTTCCATCAGGCGGCGGGTTATATCCTAATGAATTGTATGTTTATCTCAAAGTGGACGATTTGCCTGCCGGGGTCTATCACTATGATGTGGCGCATCACCGCTTGGTGCTCTTGCGCGCAGGGAATTTCGATTCTTATCTGGAAAAGTCGCTTGGCAATCGTTGTGAAGTGTCCACTTGCTGTGGGGTCGCTTTTGTCACGACCTATTTTTGGAAAAATTTCTTCAAATATAATAATTTCGCTTATCGTCTGCAAGGACTGGATGCGGGCGTGTTAATCGGGCAGTTGCTGGAAGTGGCGAAACGGTTTGGGATTGAAACGGGCGTGTACTTCCAGTTCCTCGATCGGGCGGTAAACCATCTGCTTGGGCTTTCTGAGCAGCAGGAGAGTGTATATGCCGTTATTCCGTTGTCGGTAGAGCATGCACAAACCTGGTGTGCGAACGGCGGGCAAACATTCGACTCTGTTTCTGCTGCTGATTTATGCCAAGCGATCAACCGACTGGAGCAAAATCACTTGATCCGATCCGAAAGAGTTTTGGAGTATCCGCTGCTGAAACGAATGAATGAAGCGTCTTTGCAGGAATCCAGCGGAACGTTTCGGCAAATTTCCGCGGAAAAGCCAGCTGCTGGCGAGGGGCAACAGGTAACACTCCCTGGTGCAAAACGTCTGTCATACGACCTCGCTGCAGCCTGTCGAAACCGTTATTCACCTGGGATGGACTTCGTATTAGAAACAGTCACTTTAACACAACTCTCTGTTTTGCTGCAGGAGGCTGCTGCCTCTTTTAATTACCGAAATGATTTGGACAAAATACATGAAAATCCAGTGAGTCGAGTTTGCCTGTATGGCTGTTTTTATAGCGTTGAGGGCATTCCCGATGGGGCTTATCACTATGACAGCACTGCTCATGCTTTGTGTTTGATTCGTCTGGGGGATCATCGATTCTCGTTGCAGCAGGCAATGACCTTGCCAACTGTTAACCTGTACCAGGTACCGCTCTGTTTTCATGTCGCTGGGGGAGTGGATCACCTGCAAAACGAATTCGGATATAGAGGTTATCGCATTCAACAAATGGAGGCGGGTATGCTGGTGCAGCGTTTGCTGCTTGCTGCGTCTGCGCTCGGATTTGGTGGACATCCTTTGCTTGGATTTGATGCAAGTTCCTCTGATGAAATGTACAAGACGGCTCAGCAGGGAAGAACCAGCTTAATTGAGGTCCCGGTGGGTCCTTATCGGAAGTCTAACCGACTGGAGGGAGGTTTGCATGGTTAGTGGCAGTCAAACGAATTCTATTGACGGATTTCATTAATAGGGTTAATTATGGGTAGTAAGGGGAATTTTGCTAAAATTCAAAACGATCTAGGGGGTGTCTCTTGAATCGGACATACCGTAAGCTGATTTTATAGGAGAAAACAGGGAGGACTTAGTAAATGCAGATCCTGTCAATGATTATACAAATTATTCTTGGCTTGCTGTTTTTAATGGCCGGAGTTATGAAGTTTGCTGCAAAACAACAAGTTGAAGCCTTCCAAAAATATGGCTACCCACAGTGGTTCCGTATTGTTACAGGAGTTGTTGAAGTAATCGGCGCGGTTGGTCTTATCGTTGGTATTTGGAATCCGATGCTTGCGACGCTCGCTGGTTTGTGGCTTGGCGTGACAATGCTGGGAGCGCTAATTACACATATTCGACTGCATGATCCGGTAAAGGTCATGATTACACCTATTGTTTTGCTGATTTTGTCTGTCATTGTCTCGCTTCTTAACTGGCAGCTTTAACCGTTATTCGCTCTCTATTTTGCAGATTTGAATATAAAAAAGGACAGGTGCTTTAGCAGTTCAAAGCATCTGTCCTTTTTGTATCTGGCGTGGCATTAATCTGAAAACCGCTTAGAAAATTATCTGTTTTTTAAACAAACATATCGAGTTTTTTTATGGTATTTACATAGCCGTTATTCTAAAGTTTGCATTGTAATCTATTAAAAGGGGGATCATCCGAACATGAAAAATAAACTTAAATGGATAGCACCCGCTGCCTTGGTTTTATTAACTGTTGGCTGTGGTAGTCCTAATGCAGGAACAAATGTAAGCGGTAACGGAACCGGCGATAGTTCGAATAACCAGCCAGTCACTTTGCGATTTGCCTGGTGGGGAACGCAACCTCGGGTTGATTTGACTACAAAAGTGATTGATATGTACGAGAAGCTGCACCCGAATGTCACGATCCAGCCGGAGTATTCCAGTTGGGATGGCTATTTCCAAAAAATGAATGCAGAAGCTGCCGGAAACAACTTGCCAGACATTCTGACTCAAAACTTCGACAATAATCTGGGGTCATATGCCAGCCAGAATTTAATGGCGAATCTGAAACCTTATACTGACAGTAAAAAAATAGATACAACTAAGATCAGCCCATCCCTTTTGCAGGATGGTACAGTCAATGGTCAATTGTATGCGATTCCAATTGCAATCAACGCACTGACCGTTTTATACAACGAAGATCTTTTGAAGCAAGCTGGTTTACAGGATCCTTCCAATAGTTGGACATGGGACGACCTGGCTACCATGTCACAGACTGTACATCAGAAACTGGGCATTTATGGATTGCGCACCTTGGATGCTTCAGTTCTGCCTACGTTTTATTTCAGACAAAATAGTGAACTTTTCTACAGTAAGGATGGCAAATCCTTAGGCTTTCAGGCGCAAACGCTCGTGAATTATTGGAAGTATAATCTTGCCTTGATCAAAAATGGGGCATCGCCAAATTTGGATTACGTTCAACAGATTACAAGTACTGGTCTGTCGAGTGAGCCCATGAATCTAGGCAAGGCCGCATTTGACATTCGTTGGTCCAACCAGGCTTCCGGGATGTCTAATGGGGGCAAAGAGACGATCAAATTAGCTCCTCTGCCAGGACCGAATGCCGATCAAGGCATGTATTTGAAGCCAGCCTCCTTGCTGTCGATTTCGAAGAGTTCCAAGCACCCGGATCAAGCGGCTGATTTCATTAACTTCTTTATCAACAACATCGACGCGGGAAAAATTCTAGGGACTGAACGCGGCATTCCAGTATCCTCTGATGTGCGTACTGCTGTGAAGCCTACCATTACAAATCCAATCGACCAGGCAACATTTGATTATGTGGATTATGTTACTGGGCACAGCACAGCGGCCGATCAAGTTTTCCCTTCCAAAGGGGCTCAGGTTCAACAGGCATTGATCGATGAAAATGAAAAAGTTCTTTATTCCACTGAAACTCCGGAGCAGGGAGCTCAAAACTTTATCAATAAAGCCAATACATTATTGAAACAATAACCAGGTTATCAAAGAAGGGTGTCGTAGATTTGGATATTTCCTTGCTTCAACCTAACTGGAAAATAGAAAAAATTGAGTTTGCTTCCTTACCAGGTGAAAGATTGCGATCAGCAGGGTGCAATGCGAGAAAAGGTGTCCATGGCAAATCGGTTCCGACTCCTTTGGCACAAGTGACCATAAACGGTCTAACTGGATTTGGTTGGTCGCGGATCACTCGTGAACAAGCCGGTGCTTTGGTCGGGGCACCCCTAAGTCTCGTGTTCACTGAAGAGGGTCAAATTCGCCCAGAGTTTTGGGGGATCGAATTCCCACTTTATGATTGGATCGGAAAACTGGTGCAAAAACCGGTTTACCAATTGATTGCCAGACAAGCGCTAGACCCGGAAAATCGGTTCACCGTTACCTGTTACGACACGTCGCTCTATATCGATGACTTGCATCTGGAAAAGGACCCTGAAGCGGTGGAACTGATTCAATCTGAAGCAGTCGATGGATGGTCGCGAGGACATCGCCATTTTAAGATCAAAGTGGGTCGGGGCGCCAGGTTCATGCCGCTTCCTGCAGGCATGAAACGCGATATTGACATCATTCTAGGCGTGAGGGAAGCTGTTGGTGCGGATGCAAACATCATGATTGATGCCAATAATGGATACAATCTGAATCTCACCAAAGAAGTATTGACAGCAACGAAATCGGCGAATCTATACTGGATCGAAGAGCCTTTTCACGAGGATGTTGAATTCTACACAGATTTAAAAGAATGGATGCTGAAGGAAAACTTTAAAACGCTGATTTCTGACGGCGAAGGACTAGCTTCTCCCATGCTTGTGGATTGGGCGAAACAAGGGATCATTGATGTGATCCAATACGATACCCGTGATTATGGTTTTAGCCGTTGGCAGGAGCTCGGCAAAACACTGGATGCAGCAGGGATCAGATCTGCCCCGCACAACTATGGAAGCTCATTTGGGAATTATGCAACCTGTCATTTGGCTGCAGCGATTGATGGTTTCCAATTTGCCGAATGGGACGAGATCGCGGTGCCAGGACTGGATGCCTCCGCCTACATCATTCAGGAAGGCAGGTTGCAAGTCCCCCTACTACCCGGGTTCGGCTTAAACCTCGATCAGCAGTATTTTGCCAGAAAAGTAAAAGAAGATGGATGGATCATTCATTCGTAAGTTACTTCACCACGATTGATAAATCGCGTATGATTAGGTCAGCCTGCATTTAGGGCTGACCTTTTGCTTTTTTTGCTGGTAAAAATCACCACTAGCACTTAAAATGAAAAAAATATGACTCGGAGGAGAACAGATTCATGTCTCGTTTGAAAGCAGCAATAGTAGGCGCAACAGGGATGGCAGGGCAACAGTTTGTGCTGGCGTTATCAGGGCACCCACTTTTCGAAGTAGTACAGATGGTGACATCGAGAAATGTCAAAAGCTATGGGCAAGCACTGTTGGAGCAAGACGGGTCCTCTCGCTGGACACAAACTAGTGATGTTCCAGCAGACATGAAAGACATACCCGTTGTATCGTCCAACGATTTTCGTCCGGAAGTTATGGATGTGATTTTTACAGCAATTGAGTCAGATCTGGCGAAGGAATTGGAACCGCAGTTTGGTAAAACAACGCCGACGTTTTCGACCGCGTCCGCTTTTCGTTATGAAGCAGATACCCCGCTAATGATAGCTGGTGTAAATGATCATCAGGCAGATTTGATTAAAGTTCAGCAAAACAGGCGGGGGTGGGCAGGATTCGTTTTGCCGATTCCAAACTGTACGGTGACAGGTCTGGCGATTACATTGCATCCCTTGCATGAAATGTTCGGCGTGGATCGAGTGTTAATGGTATCCATGCAGGCAGTGAGTGGAGCGGGAAGAAGTCCAGGCGTACGCACGTTGGACATTTTGGACAATATCATTCCTTTTATTCCCAAAGAGGAGGGTAAAGTCAGACAAGAGCTGCTTAAGATTTTGGGGCAAAAGTCAGGCAGTGAAATTGTACCAGCAGACATCAACATCAATTGCATCTGTACGCGGGCTAATGTTCTCGATGGGCACACTGAAGCCGTTTTTGCAGGCCTGAAGAAACAAGCGGAGATGAGCGAGATTAAGCAAGCCATCCAGGAATTTAACCCATTGCGCGGGCAGCGATTGCATTCAGCACCTGCGCAATGGATTCATGTCTTCGACGACCCGTTCCGTCCGCAGCCGCGGCTTGATCGAGAACGAGGAGACGGGATGACTACCAGTTTAGGCCGATTAGAACCCGATCCGGTCTTAGGGGGAGTCAAGTACCTGTTGGTTTCCCACAACACGAAAATGGGCGCAGGCAAAGGTGCCGTTCTACTGGCAGAAAGCATGGCCAGCAAAGGGCTCCTTGATTAAAGAGCGGTCCCAATTTCCTGTTCGAAAGAAGAGCTTAAGAACTTGATCCTTACCCCACTCGTATACCCCTGCGGTCATTCCTTTTCCGATCAAAGCTCCCTTTTGCAAACTATCTACCAGTTTACCAGAGGAGAACAAACCGTCAATCAAATCAGATAGAACGGTCGTTTAAATGTAATAGTGGTATGATAATAGTTGAAAGTAGTTCCAACTAGCGTAGTGTACGGGGGAGGGGATTTTGTGCTAACTGCAATTCTGGTTGTATTAATCGTATTTTTTGTGTTGGTTCCGGCAAGTCTATTTATATTTTTATTTCAAGCTTCCAAGAAACCTCAGCACTCGATTATTCGTGCTCACCCTTACTTGGGGGTAGTACGTTATTTTTTAGAAAAACTCGGACCTGAATTCAGGCAGTATTGGTTTGACGGAGATAACGAAGGAAAGCCTTTTTCCCGGGCTGATTTTCTGGGCATTGTATTTTCAGCGAAGTATCGCAGCGATCTGGTCAGCTTTGGATCAAAACGCGATTTTGAGAAGTCGGGGTATTACATTTCCAATGATCTGTTCCCTTTATTAACTGAGGAGCTTAGGGTCGATAACCAGGACAAAATTCACGCTGCAAAATACAAGATTGATAAAGAAGGTTTGTTCACCCGTCACGAACACCTGGAGCCGGATGAAACCACGCGTTGGCTCTATCATCCGGAGGACACGATTGCAGTCGGAGAGAAGCGAAGAAATCCTTGGATGCTGCGCGGCATGTTTGGTGCGTCCGCAACGTCGTATGGCGCTGTTGGTGAAAATTATATTTTATCTACAGGCAATGGAGCGCGTTTGGCTGGCGGTTCCTGGATCAATACCGGTGAAGGGGGAGTGGCGCCTGAACACTTGCAAACAGGTGTTGATGTGGTAGCTCAAATTGGTCCAGGGCTGTTTGGCTATCGCACTGAGAACGGCAACTTTTCCTTGCAAGAGTTTAAGCTCAAAGCACTGGAACCCAATATCAAAGCGTTTGAACTTAAGCTTGGGCAAGGAGCCAAGATTCGCGGGGGACATCTCGAAGGGGCGAAGGTGACACCTAAAGTGGCTGCCATTCGCAAAGTCCCTGCTGGAAAAACAATCAACTCCCCGAACCGTTTTCCATTTCTGACAGGCGCAGAAGATACATTGAACTTCATCAAGCTGCTGCAGGAAGAAGGCGGCAAACCAGTTGGCATTAAACTCGTCGTGGGTTATCAGGATAGACTGGACCACTTGTTTGAAACCATGGCGCGTCTTGCTATTTTCCCCGATTTTATTACGGTTGATGGAGGAGAAGGCGGCACTGGCGCAACGTTTAAATCAATGGCAGATTCGATGGGGCTGCCGCTGTATCCTGCCTTAATCGCTTTGGTGGATACTGCGCATCTTTACGGAGTGCGCGACAAATTCAAAATCTTCGCTTCCGGGAAGTTGATTACAGCTGACAAAGTGGCCATTGCTCTGGCGATCGGCTGCGATGCTGTCAACTCTGCACGCGGCTTTATGATGGCCAATGGCTGCATTTTGGCAATGCAATGCCATACAGGCAAATGTCCAACCGGCATCACAACTACTAATCTCAAACATCAGGAAGCGCTTGCTCCGGAAGAAAAGAAGTGGCGAGTCATGAACTACATTCTCAATCTGCGGCAAGGCGTGTATGCACTTTGTGCTGCATGCGGGATCGATACACCACGCAAGTTTACCCGTGATCACATTGTGTACATGGATGCCAGTGGGAAGACGCTTAAGCTTAGCGAGTTGTTTCCAATCCCTGTCGCTCGGAAATGGGAAAATCAAGACGGCACGAAAATCCTGGCCTAGGGAGGAATGGAGACTGTGAATCCAATCGAATTTGCTATTGTCGGCGGCGGATGGCGGGCGGAATTTTTTCTGCGCATCGCAAGGGAACTTCCAGAGCGTTTCCAAGTAACAGGTGTAGTAGTTCGTGATGAGCAAAAGGGCAGATTGCTGGAGGAAAAGTGGGGCATACCTACATTCCGTACCGTACAGTTAATGCTGGTATCAATGAGTCCATCTTTTGTAGTGGTATCTGTTCCCAGGTCCGTGGCACCCGCAATTATCCGTCAAATGGCGGACAGAGGAATGCCTGTTTTAAGTGAAACCCCTCCTGCACCAGATATTGACGGTTTGATCGAGCTCTACAAATTAGTGCAGCAGGGCGCGAAATTGCAGGTGGCGGAACAGTATCAGTTTCAGCCGCTGCATGCGGCACGAATCGCGATTGCAAGCTCGGGCAAATTGGGACAAATCGCCCATGCTCACGTTTCTGTCGCGCATGATTATCACGGTATTAGTCTGATGCGAAAGCTGCTTGGCATACACTATCAGCATGCTGTGATTACTGCTCAAAGTTTCCAGTCCATGTTAACCGATGGGCCAGGAAGAGGCGGGCTGCCTGGTGAAGAAAAACTTAAACAGTCGAAGCATACGATTGCGGTCTTCAATTTCCAGGGAAAAACGGGTGTGTATGATTTCTGCGGCGATCAGTATCGATCCTGGATTCGCAGCAACCATCTGTTGGTGCGCGGGGAGAGAGGCGAAATTAACAATGATCAACTTGTCTATCTCGAGGATTATCTGACCCCGATTCATATTCAATTAAGGCGATTAAATGCCGGGGAGAATGGCAATCTCGAAGGGTATTATCTAAAGGGGATTATGGCAGGCAGTGAATGGGTCTATCAAAATCCCTTTCTGCCCGCAAGACTCAATGACGATGAAATCGCTGGAGCAACATGTCTGGAAAGAATGTATCAGTACGTCAACGGCGGACCGAGTTTTTACAGTCTTGCGGAGGCTGCACAAGACCACTATCTCGCTCTAATGATGGACCAGGCCGTGACATCCGGGGAATCCATTGCAACTACCCTTCCGCTATGGTCGGAGTGATCATGCAGGCACTGAAAGGGATGAGGCATGTTGTCGATCTACAAGCTATCGGTTGAAACAATCAATGGGGGCACTCAATTACTCGCTGATTACAAAGGCAAAGTTCTGTTAATTGTCAATACTGCGAGCAGATGCGGTTTCACTCCGCAATACAAGGAGCTGCAAGA
>JAQBPP010000255.1 GCA_028287455.1 Bacilli bacterium
CCATCGAAAACGTATGGACAAGAGTTGACAAGCATCCGAGGAAATCACCCATTTTTTGAAAAATAGACGATTGCCTGAGGGTAGCCTGGGATGATCCGCGCATTGCCGAAACCATTAAACAGTTGAGATAATGCAGATATTTGGGCGCAAGAAAAAAGAGGGAAACCCCTGATTTCTCAAGGATTTCCCTCTTTTAGTTGAAAGCTGCTATTACATCATGCCCATGCCGTCCATGCCGCCCATTCCTGGTGCGCCACCTGCTTTGTCTTTCTCAGGCTTATCTGCTACAACTGCTTCTGTTGTCAGGAACAAAGCGGCTACAGAAGCTGCGTTTTGCAGCGCAGAACGAGTGACTTTGGCAGCGTCCACGATGCCTTCTTTGAACATATCCACCCATTCGCCGCTCTCAGCGTTATAGCCGATGCCAACAGCTTCTTTTCTCAGCCGTTCGATGATCACTGCGCCTTCCAGACCACCGTTGTCAGCGATTTGGCGAACAGGAGCTTCCAGCGCTTTGCGAACGATGCGAACACCGGTTGCTTCATCGCCTTCTAAATGGATATTGTCAAGTGCTGCAATAACGTTAACCAGTGCAGTTCCGCCACCTGCAACCAGTCCTTCCTCAACTGCTGCACGTGTAGTATTCAATGCGTCTTCAATGCGCAGTTTCTTTTCTTTCAGTTCGGTTTCAGTAGCCGCACCTACTTTGATCACAGCTACACCGCCGGAGAGCTTAGCTAAGCGCTCTTGCAGTTTTTCGCGATCGAAGTCAGAAGTGGTTTCATCCAGCTGAACCCGAATTTGGTGGATGCGGCCTTGAATATTCGCTTGTTCACCGCTGCCGTCAACGACAATTGTGTTTTCTTTGGAAACACGAATTTGACGAGCGCGACCTAATTGTTCGATCGTTGTGCTCTTCAATTCCAATCCCAATTCCTCGGAGATCACTTCACCGCCGGTTAATGCGGAGATATCTCCCAGCATTGCTTTGCGACGATCACCGAAGCCTGGAGCTTTAACCGCTACAGCTGTAAATGTACCGCGAAGTTTATTTACAACTAAAGTAGCGAGTGCCTCACCTTCAACATCTTCTGCAATGATCAAGAGTGGACGGCCAGATTGAACAACGCGTTCGAGCACTGGCAGAATTTCTTGAATATTGCCGATTTTCTTGTCGGTGATCAAGATATAAGGGTCATCGAGGACAGCCTCCATTTTGTCATGGTCGGTTACCATGTAAGGAGAAATGTACCCGCGGTCGAATTGCATCCCTTCCACCACTTCAAGCTCAGTGGTGAAACCTTTGGACTCTTCAACCGTGATGACGCCATCTGTACCCACCTTCTCCATCGCGTCTGCAATCAGAACACCGATTTCCTTGTCGCTTGCTGACACGGCAGCCGCTTGCGCGATGCTGTCCCGGCCTTCAACAGGTTTGGAGATGCGTTTGATTTCTGCTACTGCAGCAATAACTGCTTTTTCAATCCCTCTGCGCAGAGCCATTGGGTTTGCGCCAGCAGTTACGTTTTTCAAACCTTCACGAATTAAAGCCTGTGCAAGCACAGTAGCAGTTGTAGTACCGTCCCCTGCTACATCGTTTGTTTTGGTGGCAACCTCTTTAACGAGTTGCGCCCCCATATTTTCAAACGGATCTTCCAATTCGATTTCTCTCGCAATGGTTACACCGTCATTTGTAATCAAAGGTGAACCAAACTTCTTCTCAAGCACCACATTGCGGCCGCGTGGACCGAGGGTTACTTTTACAGCATCCGCAAGTGCGTCAACGCCACGAAGCATTGACCGACGAGCTTCTTCACGAAATATAATGTCTTTAGCCATTCGTAATCGAACCTCCTAGCCTAGGTATTTTGTGCTGACACGATCCTTATGTCGGTCGTGCGAGTTTGCTTACTTCTCGATTACTGCGAGAATGTCGTTTTCGCGCAGAATCAGATAGTCATCGCCGTCTACCTTAATTTCGGTGCCAGCATATTTGGAGAAGATTACGCTGTCGCCAACATTCACATCAAGAGCAACTACGTTGTCGCCGATGACTTTGCCAGTTCCGACTGCTACAACTTCCCCTTCTTGCGGTTTTTCTTTCGCGGTGTCCGGCAAGACGATTCCGCTAATTGTTTTTTCTTCGCGCTCCAGTGCCTTGAGAACCACACGGTCTCCCAACGGTCTGATCATGCAAAACCCTCCTTGAACAAGTTTTGATGACAAATTAGTTTTGTTAGCACTCATCTGCAGCGAGTGCTAATTTCATTCTTTATATTAGTCATTTCGCCCAGCTTTTGCAAGTCATCTTTGTGAAAAAATTCAATTCGATTTTGTGAAAGCGTTTTTAGTATACTAAAGTTGCTGCTCACGTCGCTGTTCGGAAGGTGCATGATGGCGTTTCCCGTCTATTTACATCTTGGAGGACTCCAGCTCCACCCGCACGTTGTGTTTGAATCATTAGCGTATTTGATCGGATTTCGCCTCTATTTACTGCTTCGCAACAGACGGTTAGCCGGGGGCGGGGCCAGCATGCCGCAAGAAACCGCCGTCTGGATCATTGCCGGAGCGGCTGTCGGTGCTGCGCTGGGCTCCAAAATCCTGGATTGGTTTCTCGATCCCGGCGTGTTCGCTCGCATTCATCAGCTGAGTGACCTCTCCTTTTTGGCAGATGGTAAAACGATTGTCGGCGGTCTGCTGGGGGGATTAATTGGTGTCGAGTGGATGAAGAAAAAAACCCACTGGTCTGCCCCCACTGGCGATGAGCTCGTGTTTCCGCTCATTGTCGCCATTTCGATTGGCCGGATTGGCTGTTTTCTGACGGGTTTAGCAGACGACACTTATGGCGTGCAAACGAACTGGATTACAGGTGTCGATTTTGGCGACGGCATTCCGCGGCACCCTACCCAGCTTTATGAGATCGCCTTTTTACTGTGCCTCGGCGCCTGTCTTCTGTTCTTAATGAAAAAGAAGCCTGATCTGCCCTCCGGCACCCGATTTCAACTTTTTATGATCAGTTACCTGCTGTTTCGCTTGTGTGTCGACTTTATCAAGCCAACTCCCCATCCTTATTTCGGACTTAACAACGCGCAGGCGGCAAGTCTTGCCGGTCTTCTTTACTATCGAAAATACATACGCCGGTGGGTGTCCACCCATTTGAATGAAAGGAAAGATGCAAGTGCCTAATCGCCCATATCTTTTTTATGAATTAACCAGCAGCATCTGTTCCAAATGTTTGCGCAAAACGGAAGCGAAAGTCATCATTCAGGACGGACGTGTCTATTTGCAGAAATATTGTTTCCAGCACGGGCCGGAGAAGGTATTAATCTCGACTGATCCTGAGTACTACAAGAAATGCCGCGAATTCCTCAAACCTGCAGAAATGCCATTGGTCTGGAATACGCCGATTCAATATGGCTGTCCTTATGACTGCGGCCTGTGTCCGGATCATGAGCAGCACAGCTGCCTGACCCTGGTGGAAGTGACCGATCGCTGCAACTTGCAATGCCCGATTTGCTATGCAGAGTCGTCACCGCATCAGGGCAGCTTCCGTTCGCTTGAGCAAATTGAGTTCATGCTGGATGCCGTGGTGCGCAATGAAGGCGAGCCAGATATCGTACAACTAAGCGGAGGAGAACCTACGATTCACCCTCAGTTTTTCGAAATTGTCGAGCTGGCCAAAAGCAAACCGATTAAACACCTGATGGTCAACACGAACGGCATTCGCATTGCGCAAGATCGGGAGTTTGTAAAACGACTGGCCACTTACCAGCCAGGCTTTGAGATCTACCTGCAGTTTGACAGTTTTGAGGAAACTGCCTTGCGCGAACTGCGCGGAGCTGATTTACGCGACATTCGCAAACGAGCAATTGCCCATTTAAATGAATTCGGGATTTCCACGACGCTCGTTGTGACGCTGAAAAAGGGGCTGAACGATCAAGAAGTCGGCCGGATTATCCAGTACGCCGTAGAGCAGCCGGCTGTCCGCGGCGTCACCTTTCAACCTATTCAGGCTGCAGGGCGGCTGGAAGAATTCGATCCTGCATCAGATCGTTTGACCGTTAGTGAAGTGAGGCAGCAAATCATCGATCAATCTGGCATATTCCAGGCACAGGATATCATTCCTGTTCCGTGCCACCCGGATTGTCTGGCGATGGGCTATGCGCTAAAGCTCGGCGGAACGGTAACTCCGCTCACGGGACTGATGGATCCAGAGCTCCTGCTGAACGAAGGCCGCAATACGATCGTTTATGAACAAGATGAAAATTTGAAGTCCAAAATCTTCGAACTGTTCTCGCTCAATCATTCACCAGAATCCTCTCAGCTGTCTTTGAAAAATCTGCTCTGCTGCTTGCCGATGGTCCCAGTTCCTGCGTCGATTGGCTATGAGAACGTGTTTCGCGTGATCATCATGCAATTTTTGGATCCCTACAATTTCGACGTGCGTTCTGTCAAAAAGTCTTGCGTCCACATTGTTCATCCAGATGGACGAATCATACCGTTTGACACTTATAATATCTTTTATCGCGGCGACAAAGAAAACCAGCTCAAAGAGATTCAGGCTGAAATTGCGCACACTTCCAGGAGATAGGGGCGGGTCAAGTGGCTGATCGGAAGCAGCATTTGCGGCGAGTTCTGCAAGGAATTGGGCTTGTCTGGGTCATCAACTTGCTGTTTGCAGGCATCTGTCTGCTCATGGTCCATTTCAAAGTCGACCTGTTCAGCATATTCGTCCTATTAATCGGCATCGTTCAATGGATCTATCTGACGCCAATCCTCATCGTATCCAGGATAAAAAAACGCACGGGAATCACCCAAGGGATCGCAATTGGAGGAGCGCTGTTTCTCCTCCTGAATTTCACGATGTGCGCAGGTGCAATCGGATGGTATGACCAAGTGATTAGCTGGGCGAGTTAATGCGGTAAATCACGTGCCCTTAAGCAGAGTCTCGCTCCTGCTGAACGCGCAGGCGCCTTTTGTAAGCGTATTTGGAGATTTGAATGGATAATTCATAAAGCAGGATCATAGGTACAGTTAGCGACAAGTGGGATGTAATTTCCGGCGGTGTCAGCATAAAGGAAACAAGTACAATAAAAAAGTAAGCATACTTCCTAAACTTGATTAGCCGCATTGGGTTTAGGATCCCTAACCGCGTTAAAAACAGGATGATAATTGGCATTTCAAAGATAAAGCCAAACGGCACCAAAAGCCGCACCATAAAACTGAAATAAGAATCAGCAGTAGGTAAATAGTTAGTGTACTGTGTGGAAAATCCATACAGCACCCTCAATAGCGACGGAAACACCAGGAAACGGCCAAATAACAGTCCGACAATGAAGACCAGGAAAACGGCTGGTATATAGGTCAATGTAACCCGCCGTTCACGCGCAGTGAGACCAGGAGCGACAAACAGCCAGACCTGCCACATCACAAACGGAATCGTCGGCACAAGCGCAGCCAAGCCGCCAATCATAAAATAGACGTGAATGATCTCAGCCGGGCCCAGCACGGTCAACTTCATTCCCAGCGGCGTCGTTAGGAACAGATAAATTTTATTGACAAAGAAAAGAGACAGGATTAGGAAAATTACAAAAGCAACCAACGAGAGAATCAGACGTTTCCGCAAATCAGTTAAATGATCCACAATCGAGAGTGCGCGGTCACGAACAGATAATGGATCGGCTTCTTCCCGTCGTGCGGGTACTTCCTGCGGTGCAGAAGCTTCCGCACGAACAGGCACTTCCTGCCTAGCAGGTTCTTCTCGTGCCGCGTCCGCTGTGCTTATGGACTGATCCCACAACTCGTCCATCTGATCTTCTTCCAAGACGACAGGGAGCTCTGCCATCTGCACGATCTCGTCTGGCAGGGCTTCCTGCGGCTGTTTCCCTGGCTCTTCCTGGTTGGATGAATCTTCTGCAGTGAGCCTGGTGTGTGCGGAAGGTGAAGCATCAGGTGGCGTGGGCAAAGAAACTTTATGCTGCGGCTCGCTCCCTGCCGGCGCATAAAGCCCCAGCGCAGCCAACTCTTGCTCTGCAGAATGAAAAGGCTGCTTTTTTTGATCGGTCACAAAACCCTCTCCTACTTCTGCGATGGCGTCGATGAAGAGTGAGGGGCTTCCTTGCTCTCTTCAGGTTTAGCAGGCTCCGGATCCGAGACGATGTCACGGGTGGCATCCTTGAATTCACGCAGGGATTTGCCGAACGCCTTACCAATTTCCGGCAGTTTGCTTGGACCAAAAACAATAAGTGCTAATACCAGCAGCAAAATGAGACCGGGAATTCCTATATTCGAAAACATGCCTCTCACTCCAATTCAGCTAGTTATTTAATACTAAAGTACCACAAGTTAATGGAGAAACCAGAGAATTTTTATGTCAAAAGTGTGGAGGATGGCTTTTGCAGGCTAATTTAATAACCCTCCGTGCCCAAATTTGACAATCGCGGGACGAGTAATGCGCAGACCGGCGCATACGTAGGGCAGCAGCAGGTCAAATGCTGTTCGTTTGTCATGGATCACTGCACCCGGCAATCCGAAGATCGGGATGCTGCCGAGGTAGGCCACCATCATCATCGATCCAGGCAAAATGGGCATGCCATAGGTGACCACGTCATCTGCAACGCGCGCAATTGCGCCAGGCGTGCGATCGTCTGGGTCCACCGACATGCCGCCGGTGGCGATCACCAAATCGACCCCTTGCTGAACATACGCGCGAATCTGCGCTTCGATTACGTCGGTGTCATCCCCCGTGAACTGCTGACCGACAATGTCTGACTGATAGGCTGCTAATTTTTCACGCAGTACCGGACCAAAAGCATCCTGGATCCGGCCGGTCAGGATCTCACTGCCGGTAGAGACAATGCCCGCTTTTAACGGTCGAAACGGATAGACATCGATCAAAGGGGCTGCTGCTGCCTGCGCAATCTGTTCTACCTGGAGGATTTTCTGCTCCTGTACAACGAGAGGTACAACCCGCATTGCGGCGACCGCTTGTCCTGCACTTACCACATCGCCATTGCGGCGGGTAGACACCACAACATCCTGAATGCTGTTAATTTCAAACAAGTGGTCTTCATCTATCTGCACGATCCCAGGATACGGCGCTGCCACGGTGATTTTCCCTTCGTGCGGCCCTTTTCGCACCAGCCGCTGTGCGCCAAGCGCCTGCTCGATGCGCAGAGCGGCAGTATCCTCGTGCAATTCACCCGATTTCAGCTCCAGCACGTAGATATGCGCTTTGCCAATATCCAGCAGAGCAGGTATATCCTCTTGCTTAATCTGGTAGCCTTTGTGAAAGGCCACGCCTTTGTACTGGCCCGGCACTATGCGGGTCAAATCATGCGCCAGCACCATGCCTACCGCATCCTGCACGCGAACCTCTCTCACGAGACTGTTTCCCCTCTCCTACGGATTTACCTGATCAACTGGATATTCGACCATGTATTCCCCATCTTTTTCATAGAAGCGCAGGTGGTACTTGCGGTACAACCAGAGCATCACTTCCTTGGGCGTATCTGCAATGTCCACATGAATTTGATTTGGCATAAACAATTCGCCGATCGGATCCGCTTCGATTAAAATCTTATATTGCACCTCTGGATTTTGAGTGTCTTCCACGACGAGAAATAACCACAAATCCGGATTTTGTGCAAGCTGCCTTTTGCCAAATTCCATAAACGTCTCCACGAGCGGAGACTCCTCTTCTTCCACCAGAATGGCGTAACTGCCGCCCTCCGTGCCATTGTTGCGAAACTCAGCGAGAAATTCATCTCGTCCCGCTTCATCCGCTTTGTCTTCCGCTCCAATATAAACGCGAAAATCCCATTCAAACTTCCCGGCTGCAAGGGTGGCCCCACCATAGCCGAGCGCCAGTAAAAACGGTTCCATTTTTCTTCTTCCTCCTGTTACTATTGACCCACTTCGTACCCATTCTATGATAAAATAGATCAATCTACTAAGACGGCTAGCGTGATGGTAGTTTACATCTCACCCCTGATTGGCGTTCAAAGAAGGGAGAAACGCGGTTGGCACTTAAGATACTTCAGAAAATTGTGCAATTTCGTGCAGATTTTGTTCTTTTTTCCAGATGGGTGACCTGCATTGTTTTACCGATGATCGCAATGTCTCTAGGTTCTAGGAATGCACTCAATGAATTTGCAGAAGTGCTGTTTGTGATCAGCACTCTCATTATAACTCTTTTTCACAGAAAACAATGGCCGCGGTACTACTACCAGATCGTGGTCTTGTTTGATATGGCGCTCGCCAGTCTGATTGTGCTGGCATCAGGCGGATTTTACTCGGATATGTATGCGCTTTATTTTTGGACGGTTTTTGAAGCTGCCTTTTTAATCAATTGGCAGACTGGTCTGGTGACAACCTTGCTTGCCGATCTGTGCTACTTCTTCATCGTGCTGTCAGCGGCCGAGCGGCCGTCTCTGCCCACTTTGTTCACCCGGATTGCCATATGCACGATCGTGTCGATTCCGCTGCTCTACAGCTCGTATTTAGAAAAGCTCAGCACCACACAAGCAAGCGCACAAGCCCGGCTGTTGTTAGAGAAGGAGCAGTTGCTGCAGGAGCTTGAAACGATCAATCGACAAATGACCGATTACACGTTCAGCGTGCAGCATTTGGCTGTGGTGGATCGGTTGACCGATCTGTTCAACCAGATGTACTTTCATAATCGTCTCATGGTGGAAGTGGAAAAGGCCCGCATCGACCAGTACCCGGTATCACTTGCATTGTTTGATATCGACAATTTTAAATTGTTTAATGATACGCATGGGCATCACTGCGGAGATGAAGTGCTGCGCGCTGTGGCACAAACCTTGAAGACTACTATTTCTGGCACCGATTTTTTTGCCGGACGCATTGGCGGGGAGGA
>JAQBPP010000257.1 GCA_028287455.1 Bacilli bacterium
CTTCAATGATATCCAACCGTTCTGGTTCCGAGTAAGCACTTCTCGGATACGCTTTTGATTGAACGCCTTGTTTTACTATTGACCTCACAATACTCACTCCTTCTTCCAGAAGCCTTGGATTTTGAAAATCAAAAAGGTATGTATATGCATTAGGTAATTCAAATATACCTCTTTGATACGATGAATTCAATCCAATTTGGTAATCTTCAACAAACGCCTCTTTTATTGCGTTGCACTTTCTCATCATCAGTCAGTTCTTCAAACCTTGGAACTCTTAAAAAAAAGTTGTCAGTATAACCAGTTTTTACAAACCAGTCCCGATTTATCTATTAATCAAGTAAAATCGACAAATTATGTGAAAGCAAGATATCTCTGACTATTAAATGAAGCTATTCCTTGTCCGGTATGTGACGAACTAAATCCGCATAACTCCTGCGTGGATTTGTTACAAAAGAAAATACACCTGAAGGTGCATGACTAAAATAATTAAGTTTTGGACTTATCGCGGACCATTAGCTGTTACTAGAGGACCGAGTTTACAAAAAACTTGCACATTTCGACATAAAGATTTATCTTGATCCTTCATGTGTTCGATTGTGGCGAGGCACGGTTCTTCCCGCAGCAGCCCGGCGCCCCTGCCCCTTGGCTGTTTGTGCGAGTTGCGAAGCAGCCACTGCTGTGCTAACCAGGCTATTATGGTAACGAGAGTGACCTGTAATCGTGATTTCGCCTGAACTCATCTGTTTTGCAGAGCCTAAGACTGTAATTATTTCACCGCTTCTGAGCTTCAATTTGACGCCAGGCTTTCCTCGAAGGCTGCCTGCTGAAACAAATTTTATTCCAGCGCGTCGAGAGTCCCTAATAAATTGTTCATCAGAGACGGTCTCGTAATACTTTCGACCGGCTTCTCTCCATTCATCAAAGCGCCGCATGTTTATTCCCCCTTCCACTCTCGCATATCGAGGATATAGGTATCGTCTTTCAAACAATATTGTTTCTCTGTACGAAAGTGACAGGAAACCGATTATAAAGGAAATCACAGAAGTGACTGTCTGTATAATAACTTATCCTAGCATTTTTTCTTTGTTTTAATACCAGGTACCTTTGCCGATACCATTTCCGCTCTTCGAAAAACCAATCTTGCGGATCCCTATAATCCAAATCTAGGTAGTATTGGTCATCCAGTTCGATATCCACTGCAATTATAAACGGTTTATCACCTTCATACTGTGGAGGCTTCTTGCGAGCCCATACTCTGGCATGGGTTGGATCTTCGTATAAATAAATTCCAGTACCTAATAAGTGTTTTTCAGCATTAGAGTGTGTGAACTTGTTATCAGCAACTCTTAAGCTTAGATATCGAGATTCAGTTGTACCATGATACAGTGTCCACTTCATGTTATGGCCCCGTTCTGTGATTGCGATCCCAATATCAAATTTTAATATTAAAACGTATTTTAACAGTAGGCCATTATGAATAGGCGGGTCAGATTCTTGATGAAACGAAACGTATTCCGGTGGTTGCCGAACAAGCTTTATGATACAGGATTTTGGTTCACACTTGTGATAGGTGCATTGATCTCAATTTCTCCATTTTTGAAATGGATATAGTTGAAGCTTGACTCCGCGTATAACTGCCTCTGTATATCCAGTACTCAATGTAATCGTCACCCAGAAACTGCTCAACTTTAAATAGCATTTTTACACCCCTCCAAGCAAATTATTATAAATTATTCCAACAAATTCAAGCCCTGCGAGGAGAGGAAAAAAACGACTGTCGCAGTTGCCGAATCGCCTCCCTCAAGGTAGACTTAACAAAGACGGGCCAGCGCTCGTATTGCTTTAGCAAATGAACTGGGAGTTGACGAGATGATCCATAAAATTGCAGTAATACCGGGGGATGGAATCGGACGAGAGGTTACGCCAAGCGGAGTGAAAGCGCTTGAACTGGCAGCAGAACTCCATGGCGGTTTACGCTTTGAGTTTGAGGAGTTCCCATGGAACTCCGAGTATTATGTACAAACAGGCCGCATGATGCCAGACAATGCGATTCAAACGCTGAAGAACTTCGACGCGATCTTTCTAGGCGCAATCGGCAATCCGGCCATTGTACCCGATCATGTGTCGCTGTGGGGACTCTTGATTGAGATCCGCCGTGAAATGAAGCAATACATTAACCTTCGACCAGTGAAACAGATGCGTGGAGTAAGATCCCCTTTGGCCAATCCGAACAATTTTGATATCGTTGTGGTACGCGAGAATTCAGAGGGCGAATATTCCCCAATCGGCGGCAAAATGACTGCGGGTGAGGATGAGATCTCCATTCAGAACGCTGTCTTTTCCAAAAAGGGTACACAGCGCGCCATGCGTTTTGCATTTGAACTCGCTCGTCAACGGGAGAAGCGGTTTCTGACCAGCGCCACCAAGTCAAACGGAATTGTTCATTCGATGCCGTTTTGGGACGGTATTTTCACAGAGCTGGGACAAGAATATCAAGATATCCGCCAAACCTCCACGCATATCGATGCGCTGTCTGCGTTCTTTGTAACGAAACCGCATACGTTGGACGTGGTTGTAGCTTCCAATTTATTCGGCGATATTCTCACTGATTTGGGTGCGGCGATTATGGGATCGATTGGGATTGCCCCTTCCGCCAACATTAATCCGGAACGAAAATACCCCTCGATGTTCGAACCTGTGCATGGTTCAGCGCCAGATATTGCAGGGCAAGGCATTGCAAATCCAATTGGCCAAATGTGGTCAGCTAAAATGCTGCTGGATTTCTTCGGGTATCAAGAGATCGGCACACTGCTGCTGGATTCAATTGAAGATACGATCGATCGCGGCATTGTCACACCCGACCTGGGTGGACAGGCAGACACGACAGAGGTCACTAACGAAATCCTCAATCGTTTTCGGCAAAAGGGTGCGCGCTAACACCTCACGTGTGTTTCTCAGCAACAACACCCCACCCACTGCCAAAAGTTGGCTAGTGGGTGTTTTTGGGTAAGATAAGGACAGTAAACTCAGCAAACTGGAGGCACCGGCGTGGCAGCTTGGTCGAAGGCAGTTCTAGTGTTGATGATTGGCTTGATCATTTGGTGGGGCGCAGCGCATTGGGGAGAACTGCGAGGGGCGCTCGTCTTATTTAAGCAGTTAACCTGGCGCTCACTGTTTTTGCTGTTTCTTTTGCAGTTTCTATATACACTGTGTTTAGCTGCATCCAACCTGGGTTTATATCATGCGCTTGGCGTTGCGACCGGTTTAGTGGAACAAACGATGCTGATCCTCACATCTGGTGTAGCAAATCGCTTGATTCCGCTTGGCGGCGTTTCAGGGATCGGCTCGTTTATTTACCTGGCAAAAGGACGCGGCATTCCCACCAGCGCCACGGTTCATATGACAGCAGTATCTATCGTCTTAGGGTATCTGCAAACGGTCCCTATCGCCTTGATCCTGCTCATCGGAGGGCAGACGGAACAGCGCCTGTCAATGGGACCCTCTCTTACGCAAATCAATGAAGTCGGACTGTTGATGTTGGCAGCAGCAGCGGCAACCCTAATTGGTGTCTGGATCGTCAGCCTTCCAATTGTAGAGGCATGGCTGACCAAATGGAACTTGCGCCGCACGCA
>JAQBPP010000026.1 GCA_028287455.1 Bacilli bacterium
AAATCAACAAAACAAGCGAATAATGGACAATTAAGAAATTCCATCATGGTAAAGGTAACTGGCTTGACCGGAGTTATTGGCACGAACAATCCATTGGCTCCGCACCATGAATTTGGAACTCACAAAATACCACCTAGGCCATTTTTACGGCCAGCGCTGTTTGAGGAGCAAGATTTCATCAAAAAGCAATTAAAAGAAGCAATAGCTAAAACCTTAGCGGGATCGTAGGTGATGAAGCAATGAGTCAAGCAGATCCCTTACAATCGATAACCGCAGCGTTGCGGCCAATTATTTCTCCCATGGGTATTGATCCGAATAAAGTCATGCTTGGCTGGCCACAACCGAAATTCTTTCAAGTCGATGGCAACCTTCCTGCTTTGGCTATATTTTCTGTTAGTGATAGCGGAAAGAACGTGGTCAGTCGTGAAAATGTCCATGCAGTTGTGAAGACTGGATTGACTGCCATGGTCTATAAGGAAGCACTTAGAAAGACATATCTATTGCAATTCTCTTTGTTCGCCTATACACCGGAGGATCGTTCAAACATCGGCTGGTCTATAGAACAATATCTGTCTTCTAACCCGCAGCTTCAAATCGGTATCCCCGGTGTTGAAACTGCAATTTTTAAATATAAAGGCCACCATGACGCACCTGGTGAAGCGAAATTCTTCCAAAGGGACATCAACTATGAAGTGACAGCAAGGGTTTTGGTTGAAGCTTCAGCATATCTAGCCAAGACAGTAACAATGAATGACAATCCGCAAATTTTATAAGGGAGTGATGGACTTTGCAATTCACAAATAACCCAAACAATTTGATCCTTGATGACCAGTATTTCATGGAAGTGCCTGTCACTCAGGGCGCCTCAAATGTTCCGACTGGGGCCGTTGGTTTTATCGGGACGGCAAGCCGTGGCCCGTTAAACACGCCGACACTAGTTACTTCTTATCAGGATTTTATTAAGAAGTTCGGGGAAGTCGATGCGGCTTTTGCTCTTACTGGAGCAATCGGGGCTCGCGGTATATTTAAGCAAGGAAACGCCAATGTGTACTTTGCGCGCATTCAGGCGACAACCACGGCTGCAGCATCGGCAAGTGTAGCTATCAACGACACTGCAACAACCCCTAAATTGGTGATGACTCTTACAGCAGCAACACCAGGAACGTGGGGTAACTCGCTGAATGTTACAGTAGCAGCAGGAACAAAAACAGGAACGTTCAAAATTTCACTCCAATATGGTGCCGAATCTGAAACGTGGGATAACCTCATCATTGCTCAGCCAACAACTCCAATTGTAGGTGCGGTTATTGCTTCGACTATATTCGGTCCAAACGGTCAATCTCAGCTGGCTACATCAACGTATCCTGCGACACCTAACCTGACAATCCCAGCCACTGGAACGTTCACTATGACAAGTGGCGTAGATGGTGCTGGGGCGATAGCGACTGATTATGTGGGTGCAACAGGCGCTACTAAAACAGGCCTGTATGCCTTGGATAGTGCGCCTATAAACATCATCTTTGCAGCAGAGCAAAGCGACCCAACAATCAACGCAGCTTTGATTGCAAATGCTCAGAATATCACACAGAACGGCGGGTTACCTCGGATTGCGGTTATCACATTTCCGAAGAGTTCGGTGGTAAGTGGGCTCTCCACATTGACAACAGCGATGGATACAGATCGCGCATTCCCTGCTTATCCATGGTTTAACATTTACGATCCTATTACGACCGCAAATCAAACCGTAAGCCCAATGGGATACGTCGCTGGGGTAATAGCATCGCTCAAACCACATCAAAGTCCGGGCAATAAACCGATCCAAGGAATTATCGGCGTTGACCCGGCTATGAATATCGGGCCTGCTGATATGATCGCCATGATTCAAGCTCGGGTGAATCCAGTTGGCGTGCCGACTCCTGCTGGTCCGCTTGGAATTCGTACAGGCTTAACGCTTTCTCAAACAACTGAGACCAGTCAAGTATATGTTCGTCGCATGAAGGATTACATCGATCAGCTTGTATTCAGTGTTGGCGGTCAGTTCGTCGATGCTCCCATTACGGCAGACTTGATGCGACAGGTTTATCAATCGGTAGACAACATCTTATACCCGATGAAATCTCCTGCAACAGCTTCCGATCAGATGATTGCGGATTACAAGATCATTTGTGACGGCACCAATAACCCAAGTACAAGCACTTCGCAGAATCGGTTGATTTGCGACTATGGCGTGAAGTTGCTGAACATCGATCGATTCATGATCTTCCGTACACAGATAGGTGCCGGTGTTGTTATTTCATCTAATAAATAAAGGGGCGTGATAACCAATGTCAAAGGATAGAATTTTAGGATCTTCCGCAAAAATTGAACTTTACCAATCAACGACAGCCTCGGCAGTCTCGGGGACTTCGGGAGGTGCGGTGATATCCGCAGAAGTGGATAGTTTTACCGCTACGCCGCAGCACGATAAGAAAAAGTTTCATCCGCTCGGCGAGATTGGTGAACGTACTCAGTTGGTGTACAAGGGATATGACCTTGATTTCAAAGTCGGCAAAATCGACGATCAGATCGCTCTATTATTCTATAATATCGATATCGCTTTGCTTTCTGGATTACCTGCTCCGCGTGTTCGCGTCACGCAAACAATCAAGCACTTTGACGGAAGCAATGAAATCTGGTTTTACCCTGACGTTGTTTTAGCTGATTACAAGTCTGATGCATCCAACGCCGAAGATGAAATTAAGGAAGATTTCAAAGGCTACTGCACTACGAAAGTAAAAGGATATTAATTCCCGGGAGGATATAGACAATGAGCAAACAAGAACAAACGGTAGAAGGAATTGCGCATGATGAAGTGAAGTTATCGGACAGCCGCGTGGTTAAGCTGCGCGAGACTATTGGAAATGATGAGATGATCGTTGCCAGTCAACTGGGCGATATATTCGAACCCAATATGGCCGGTCAGGTAATTTTTAATTCATGCCTAATGGTTCGCACGATTGTCAGCATTGACGGTAAACCAGTAGAAAGCATGCGCAAATACGAAGAAGTTCGTGACTTCTTAGCCTCCTTCAAGGGCAAAGATTGGAAGAAGATTGCCGCTAAGTATAAACAACTCAACGAAGATGAGGGAAACGATTAAGGGCGAACATAAACGCCCTTAAAAACTCATCTGCTTTTCATGAATGCCTCGCCCTTGCAAGGCGGGGTATTTCATTTGAGGAAAGCAAGAACTGGACAACAGCCATGCGTATAGCAGCGCTAGAACTGTATCATGATGCTGAGAAGGGGTGAATGAGGAATGGCAGACAATTACAAATTAAGCGTCACGATTGAAGCCTTAGACAAGTTCACCCCGATCATGAAAAAGGTCAGCGGCCTAATGGGTACTTCTCAAAAGGATATTGATAAAACCACAAAGAGTTTCAAAGGACTCGGGAACAGCAGCCAGGACGTAGACAAACTTAATAAAAGTCTTAAGGAAATGCAGAATTACGAAAACGGTATAAAACGGCTGAATGACGGCTTCACAACATTTAAAAGCACATTGCTAGATTTGGGTTTGGTTGCAGCAAGCTCAAAAGCACTCAAAGAATTGTTTGGACTAGCTAAGGAAGCTGGCAACATCCAAATGAAAAATATTGAATTAGGTGGAATTTACGGCCTGAATGAAACGAGCAAACAGCTTCAAGATATAAACAAACAAGCCAATGAACTTTCCAACATGACTTTGTTTTCAACAAAAGACATATTGGCAATAAATACTGAACTTGGTCATGCACAAGTTAACATTCAAAACTTAGCTAAAGTTGTGCCACAAGCGACTTACCTTGCTGAGGTCGAAGTGGGAATTGGTAAGTCTGGATCCCCTACTCAATCAGCATACAACTTCGCGCGTATGGCCGAAGATTCCGGTATAACGAGCGATACTGATC